>CBDTYX010000049.1:0-10375 GCA_965364745.1 uncultured Desulfovibrionaceae bacterium
GGATCGTGCAAGCCCACTTTTTTACCGGCCAGAAGCGCGGCATTGGCCGCGCGGATAGCTATAGGATTGCGCACATGCAATCCGGCGCGCAAGGCCAGCAAATCAACGGCAGGCAGGCCTTCCGTGTCTGTGGCCGTGGTGATCACCGCCCGGCCTCCGGTTACGGCCGCAACTTGCCGGGCCAATTCATTGGCCCCGCCCAGATGGCCGGAGAGCAGGCTGATCACGTACTCACCCTTGTGATCGAGCACGACCACGGCCGCATCCACAGCTTTGTGCGTCAAAAGCGGCGCGATGCAGCGCACCGCAATGCCCGCGGCCGCAATAAAAATATGCCCCCCAAACCGGCTGAACTGCTCTTTAACCAGAAGCGGCAGGGAATCAAACCCCTGCACCCCCTGCTCCGCCTTTTCCGCCAGGGCGCGCGGCGCAAAGCACACCCCCCCCAACCCGGCGCGCAGACGCAAGGCCAACTCCACCCCCTGGGCAGTGAGCGCATAAATAGCGGGTCCGGCTTGTCGTTCCATTATACCCCTCTACCCTCACGCCTCCCTCAATAAGGGTTAAGGAGGGCGAGGCGGCCGGGGGAGCGGGAAACTTAAGGGGCTCTGCGCCCTTATGGTTCCCGCTCCCCCGCGTCACGTCAGAATGACGCCTTCTCCACAGCGGCCAGGGTGGCGGCAAAGTCAGCGTCGCTGTGAGCAAAGGAAACCATGGCCGTTTCAAAGGCCGAGGGCGCGATGTACACGCCGGCCTTACGCATTTGCTGATAGAACTTGGTGTACAGGCCGGTGTCGGCCTTTTTGGCGTCTGCAAAGTTGCGCACCGGGCCGTCGGTAAAGAAAATGGTGAACATGGAGGCCAGACTGGGCACGCAAACCGGCACGCCTTTGGCGCGCAGGATTTTTTCAATGCTGCCGGCAAGTTCGTCGGTACGTTTTTCCAGGGCGGGATAATCGCAATTTTTCAGCGCGCGCAGGGTGGCGAGCCCGGCGGCCATGGCCAGAGGGTTGCCCGACAGGGTGCCGGCCTGGTAGACGCCGCCCGAAGGGGAGATGTTGTTCATCAATTCCCGGCGCCCGCCGTAAGCGCCCACGGGCAGACCGCCGCCGATGATTTTACCCATGGTCACGAGGTCAGGGGTGACGCCCGACCAGGCTGAAGCGCCGCCGTAGCGCACCCGAAAACCGGTGATGACTTCGTCGAAAATGAGAACGGCGCCGTAATCGTCGCACAACTTGCGCAGCCCGGCTAAAAAGCCGTCCGCGGGCAGGACCAGGCCCATATTGGCGGCCACGGGCTCTACAATTACAGCTGCCACGTCTTTGGGGTGGGCCTTGAACAGGGCTTCCACGGCGGCAAGGTCGTTGTAGGGAGCCAGCAGGGTATCGGCCACCACGGGCGCGGGCACGCCGGGCGTGCCGGGCACGCTGAAGGTGGCCACCCCGGAACCGGCCGCGGCCAAAAAGGCGTCGCCGTGGCCGTGATAGCAGCCTTCAAATTTGATGAGCTTGTCGCGGCCGGTGGCGCCCCGGGCCAGGCGCAGGGCGCTCATGGTCGCTTCGGTGCCGGAGTTGACCATGCGCGCCATTTCCACGTGGGGCATGGCTTCATGCACGGCTTTGGCCAGCAGAAGCTCATCCTCGCAGGGCGCGCCGTAGCTGGTGCCCTTGTCCACAGCCGCATGCAGGGCTTTAACCACCTCAGGATGGCAATGACCCAAAAGAAGCGGCCCCCAGGATTCAACGTAGTCGATATAAGTGTCGCCGTCCACGTCGGTAATGGCGGCGCCCTTGGCGGAAGCTATGAACAGGGGCGCGCAGTCCACGGACTTGCAGGCGCGCACGGGGCTGTTTACCCCTCCGGGGATAAGTTCCTGGGCTTCTTTGAACAGTTGCTTGGAACGGGTATGCATGGATGTCTCCTTGGTAAAATGCGATTGGTGCAATAAATTAAAAAATCCGTTTAAAAATAGCGCATGGATGTTTTTTTCAACTCAGCTTCGCTGGTCAGGCAGGCGTAATCGGCAAGGCCGGTTTGCGCGCTTAAGTCCCGGACTGCGGCAAGGCATTCGGCCTCGCTGCGGCCGTGCAGCATGGAATAGAGGGTGTACGGCCAGTCCGGGGCGGTGCCCGGCCGCCAGTAGCAGTGCGAAACTTGAGGGTGCGCGGCCAAAATCTCGCCGGCCGCGTCGCGTGCGGCCGCGCTCATGCCCCTTGGAATTTCCCAGGCCACCATGATATTGCAGGCAAAGCCCACCCGCTGGTGGCGCAATGTGACCCCGAAACGACGAATAACGCCTTCCGCTTGCAAACGCTGCAGCAAGGCCAGCACGGTATGCTCATCGGTGCCGCACTGCGCGGCGATATCAGCGTACGGCGTGAGCGAAAGGGGCAGATCATCCTGCACCACGGCCAAAATGGCTTTTTCCAGAGGCGTAAACATATAGTCAGGTATAGCGCGGGCAATGGATGCTGGCAAGACCGGAAAGAAAACCTACGCTCCGGAAACGCAGGCTTTTTTCAGACGCTGCAGGGCTTCCGTCACCGTGTCCCTGGGGCAGGCCAGGTTCAGACGCATATAGCCTTGCCCTTCCGGGCCGAAATCCGTGCCGGAATTAAGGCCCAGTTTGACTTTTTCCAGAAAAAAACGCTCCAGCTCAGGTTGCGTAAGGCCCAGTCCGGCGCAATTGAGCCACAAAAGATAGGTGCCCTCAGGCAGATAGGCCTCTATGCCGGAAACCCGGCTGTTAATGAAATCCACGGCCAACTTCTGATTGGCCCGCACGTAGGCGGCGATCTGGTCGGCATAATAAGCGCAAGCTGTATAGGCCGCGTGGAAGGCCAGCAGGCCCGCGGTGTTGTTTTCCAAAGCGTTCCGACGGGCAGCTTCCTTAAATCGGGCCAAGAGATCGGCGTTGCTTGAAATGACGGCCGCGGCCTTCAACCCGGCGATATTAAAGGTCTTGCTGGGGCTCACCCCTGTGAGGGTGACGGCGGATATTTCCGGCGCCAGGGAGGCGAAGGGGATGTGTGTGCGGCCAGGGGCAATAAAGTCGCAGTGGATTTCATCAGAGAGCACCGTGATGCCGTGACGCAGGCACAATTCGCCCAGACGCTCCAGTTCCGCGCGGACAAACACCCGACCCGTGGGGTTTTGCGGGTTGCACAGCAGCATAAGCCGCGCGTCCGGCCGGGCCATTTTGGCTTCCAGGTCCGGCCAGTCAATGGCGTAAGCGCCGCCAGGACCAGGCAGCAGAGACGAGCCCAGAACTTTGCGGCCGTTGAGTTTGGTCAGGTTATAAAAAGGCGGGTAGGTGGGGGTGAGCATGAGCACACTTTCGCCGGGCGCGGCAAAGGTGGTGACGGCCACAGCCAGGGTGGCGCTCACGCCGGGAGAAAAGGCCACTTCCGCCGGGTCCACTGCCCAGGCGAAACGGGAAACCATCCAGTGCGCGGCGGCCTTTTCCAGCGCGCGGTCAAAACCGTCCGCATAGCCGAAGACGCCGTGCTCTACTTGCGCCTGCAAAACTTCCCGCACCGGCGCGGGGGCCTTAAAGTCGGAATCGGCCACCCACATGGGCAGCACGTCCGGCGGGTAGCGGTTCCACTTGGCGCTGCCCGTGCCCCGGCGCTCGACGATCTCGTCAAAATCGTGCCGCAATGAGTTTTGTCCTGATAAATGTGGAGCCATACTCTGCCTCACAGCCAGCCCCCTCCATCCCCACAATAAGGGTTAAGGAAAGAGAGGGATTAGAGGAGGGAAAACCTAAAGGGGCTTAGCTCCTTTTGGTTTTCCCTCCCCGGCGCCTTAAATGCCGCTGCCCTTGAATTTGCTCTTGCTCACGGCCAGGCGCCCCAGCAGGGCCAGGCGCTTGTCCACCATCTGGTAGAGCGAGCCGGGGGTGAAGGTGCCGTCTTTGCGCAAATTGCCTGCGGGCAGGCCGGTCAAGAGCTCCAGCGCGGCGCTGATATGTTCCACGGGGTAGATGTTGAATTTGCCCCCTTCCACAGCGGCCACCACCTCGTCGTTGAGCATAAGGTGATCGATATTGTCTTTAGGGATGATCACCCCCTGGCCTTTGCGCAGGCCATGGCGCTTGCACACTTCGTAAAAGCCTTCGATTTTGCGGGTCACGCCGCCCACAGCCATGATTTGCCCGGTCTGGCTCACCGCGCCGGTAAAGGCCAGGGCCAGGTTGACCGGCACATTGGCCAGGGCCGAGAGCAGGGCCGTGAGCTCCGCGCCCGAGGCCGAGTCGCCTTCCACTCCGGCGTAGCTTTGCTCAAAATAAAGGCTGCCGGTGAGCACCAGGGGTTTGTTATGGGCAAACAGGCTGACCAGGTAGCTTTTCAGGATCATCATGGCCTTGGTGTGAATGGGGCCGGCCAGCTTGGCCTCGCGCTCCAGGTCGATGATGCCGTCGTGCCCCACGCCCACAGTGCAGGAAATCTGGTGGGGCAGGCCGAACTCAAAGTTGCCGTACCAGGTGACCGACAGGCCGTTGACCCGGCCTACGGCCGCGCCGAAGGTAGGCACCTTGATCAGACCGCGGTCGTATTCCTCCATGAACTGCTCTTCATAGAGGTTGGCCCGAAAAATCCTGGCCTGGCGGGCTTTTTTCAGGGCGGGCAAATCCACTATGTCCTGCCCCGCCATACCGGCCAGGGCCGAGGCTTCGATCATGATTTCCCGCACCAGGGGAAATTTAAGGGTCAGCTTGCGCTGGTCCTCGCACAAAAGCGAACCGTAATCGACAATGCCGGCCATGGCTTCGCGGTTGAAAGGCAAAAGTTTGTTGTCTTCAATGAGCTCGCGTATTTTGGCCAGGTAAACCTTAACTCCGGCCGCGCTGCGGGGCATGACCTCCGTGAGGTGGGCCTTGACCTTGAACAGTTTGCCGAAGCGCTCGTCGGCCATGAGCAGAGTTTCAAAAATATCCTCGCCGCCGATTAACACGACCTTGAGGTCAATGCGCAGCGGCTCGGGGGCGAGGCCCTTGGTGCGCACGCCTTCTTCGGCCGTGTCTTCAATACGGGCGATGCCCGAACGCAAAGCGCGCATGAGCCCTTCCCAGGCGGCCGGATGCTGCAGGAGCTCTTCAGCGCGCACCACCAGAAAACCGCCGTTGGCCTTGTGCAGAGAGCCGGCCTTGATCAGGGTGAAGTCGGTGATCAACGCGCCCATTTCCGCTTCGCGCTCAATACAGCCCAAAAGATTGTGCGGCACGGGGTGGTCGTCCATGACCAGAGGCGCGCCCCTAAGCTTGGAGTTGTCCACAAATACATTGATGTCGTAGGCGCCGGGAATTTCTTCCGGCGGAAGCGGCAAAAGCCCCGCCTCCTGAGTCGCGCCCGGCTGGGACCTGTCGCCTTGGGCCGCAGGATTCATCTGCTCTCTGGGCAGAAAGTGCTCGGGGTTTTCCAAAATATCCTTGCGCAAATCGTCAAAATATTCGCACAGGGCTTCCGAGGCGCAGGCTTTGCAGAAGGACTCGGCCAGGGGCGCGAGCAACTTGTCCAGGGCGCCTTCCACCACTTCGCGCTCCAGGCTGCGCTCTTTTTCGGAAAATTCTATTTCCGCGCGGGTGAGCCGGCGCATAAGCCCGGCCATGACCTGCAAAAGCTTGTCGCCTTTAAGCTTGAGGGCATCGCGCACGCCCGAGTCCAGCTTTTCAAATTCCTCTTCGGACAAACGCCGGCCTTCCACCAGAGGGTAAAGGGTCAGGCTTCCCTGCTCGTCCATATCCAGGTTAAAGCCCTGATCGCCGGCCACCAGATCCATTTCCCGGAACACTTTCTGGCGCTTGCCCTGAAAGATTTCCATAAGCCGGGCCTGACGCTGAATATACGGCGCATGCTCAAACCGGCCGGGCAGTTCCTTGCGTACGCGGGAAAGCGCGCGGGCCAGGGCGCTTTTCAGTTTTTTGCCCTGCCCGGCGGGCAGGGAAATCAGTTTGGGCTCGTCGGGGTTATCAAAGTTATGCACATAGATAAGATCCGGCGGGGTGGGCATTTTACGGGCCCTGGGCCGCAAATAATCCCTGAGCAGCTTGGAGCGGCCCAAATTGCTCTCCCCGGAAAGGTAAATATTGTAGCCGTTGTCTTTAATGTGCAGCGCCAGCTCAAGGGCCTCGCGCGCCCGAAACTGGGGAAAAAGGCGGCCGCCGTTGCCGGCGCTTTTGGGCACATCCGCGCTGGAAGCGTAAGGAATCCGCGCCGGGTCGAGCACGGCGCGCAAGTGTTTGGGCGAAAGAGGAAGATGCGTTTTCATAGATGGTTATGCCTGGGCTCCTGTCTTTTTTCAGCAAGGCCGGAGTATACTTTTTTCGCTGAACTATGCAAGCCGTGGCAAGGACCGCAAGCCGGAAATCGGCTTGTTTCAGATCAACATTTGCGGATAAATTATTTTCCCGAGCACGGGCGCGATCTTATCTCTGTATCGGGTCAGGAGCTCGGCTTCGCGGCGGGAAACCCCGCTATCGTACAGCGTATCCGGCCTATCCGCGAGCCTCAGCTTCTCCGGCACGTAAAAACCGCGCCGCACGTTACCTTACTTGCCTTCTCGAGCGGCCATGGCGGTTAAAAACCCATCCAAATCAAGGCCCGGCTTCACCGTCCTCCGGATAAACCCGCGCCAGATAGGGCAGAAGGTCCAACCTGCCCAGAAGCAGGGCCGCGCGGATATATTTGATCTTGTTGTCCACGTTATAATAACGCATGTAAGCGTAACCCTTTTCCTGCGCAAAGGCGTTGGCGGCATCGTTCGCGGAGCCGTACCTGATTTTCATCTCCAGCGCGTCCAGCACTTCCTGCCTACTGGTGGGCGCGCCGGTGACCGTGAAGTGAATATCCGGCGAGGAGCAGCTGGAATACTCCTTAGCCGAGGCCTGCCCGCTAAAGACTCCCCAAACAGCCGGAACCGCGAACAGGGGGTGCGGCGCCAAGACTGAGTAGAAATTTAAGCATGCCCAAAAATTCCGGATTTTCAGATTTAACCGCAATATACTTTTTCCGCTGTTTTCCGCCAAGCCGGATAACTTGCAGAAAAAATACGCCCGAATTTCAAATGAAAATAAACTTATTATTCACGAATAATTGAGATAAAACTGTCGGTTATTGATTTAATATCGTTTTTCGTTTCTTAAGCAAACCTTTTTATCCAAAGCCGACAAGTTGACCTCACCCCAGAGCGTGGCTACAGTTATGTGTATCGGCATAAGGGGGCATCATTTAACACGGCCGAGCAACCCGCGTGGTGAGCGGCTTTCTAGGAGAGTGGTATGAAATTGCTTGAAGTTTATAAATGCAATGAATGTGGAGCCATTGTAGAAGTGGTCAACGCCGGAGCCGGCTCTTTGAGCTGCTGCGGCAAGGAAATGAAACTGATGACCGAAAACACCGTGGACGCCGCCAAAGAAAAGCACGTGCCCGTGCTGGAAGAAACTGCTGACGGCTATACCATCAAGGTAGGCTCGGTGGCGCATCCCATGACCGAAGAACACTATATCCAGTGGGTGGAGTTGATTATGGGGCCCAAGGTTTACCGTGAATTTCTGCAGCCCGGCCAGGAGCCGCAAGCTTCGTTTAAAATCGACAAGAAAGAAAAACCCGTTGCCCGCGAATACTGCAATCTGCACGGCCTGTGGAAAGCTTAACGCCCTGTTTTACCTCATGGAGGACGACTTATGAAGCGCTATGTATGCACCGTATGTGGTTATGAATATGACCCGGCTGTAGGTGACCCGGACAGCGGTATCGCCCCCGGCACCAAGTTTGAAGATATCCCCGCCGACTGGGTTTGCCCGGTTTGCGGCGTGAGCAAAGCGGATTTTGAGCCGGCCGACTAGGCCCCTTTCCGGCGTTCTCTTTATGGCCCTCCGCTGCTGTCACGCCGGAGGGCCGTATCATTTTAACGGGCCACACCTTTAAAGCCCTGAAAAAGGATCTTCGCCTATGCTGCCCATTGAAATCAAGCCCGATATTTTCTGGGTGGGCGCCCTGGATTACGACAACCGCGACTTCCACGGCTATTCGCGCTCGCCGCAAGGCACCACTTACAACGCCTATGTGATCAAAGATCAAAAAACCGCCCTGTTTGACTGCGTCAAGGCGGAACTCGGCGACATCTTCCTGCGCCGCCTGGAAAAAGTCACCCCTTTAGATAAAATCGACTACCTCATCTGCCACCACCTGGAACTCGACCACTCCGGCGTCCTGCCCCGCCTGGTGGACATGGTCAAGCCCAAAAAAATCTTCTGCTCCAAAACGGGCCTGAAAAGCATCCACGGGCACTTCAACACCGCCGGCTGGCCCATTGAGGAGGTCAAAACCGGAGATTCCATTTCCTTGGGCCGCCACAGCGTCAAATTTATGGAAACCCCCATGCTGCACTGGCCCGACAGCATGATCTCCTATATTCCTGAAGCGCGCCTCATTATCAGCAACGATATTTTCGGCCAAAACATCGCCTCGCCGGAGCGTTTCTCCGACCAGATCCCGCGCTACCGCCTGGAGCAGGCCGCCAAGGAATATTACTACAACATCATCCTGCCGTACTCGCCCAATGTGCTCAAAAGCCTCAAGCAACTGGCGGACACGGGCTGGGACATCGATATGATCGCCCCGGACCACGGCCTGATTATGCGCGGCGCGGCGGAAGTTTCCTGGGCCCTCAGCTCTTACCAAATCTTTGCCGAGCAGAAACCGAAGCCCGGCGCCCTGATCATTTTCGACACCATGTGGCGCAGCACTGAAGAAATGGCCCATTACATCGCCGAAGGCTTCGACCGGGTCGGAGTCATGGCCCACGTCATGTCGCTCAAGGCCAACCACCACAGCGCGGTCATGACCCGCCTGGCCGACTGCGGCGCGCTCATGGCCGGCTCGCCCACCCACAATAACGACGTGCTGCCCATGCTGCACAACACCCTGTCGTACCTTAAAGGTCTGCGCCCCAAAAACCTCCTGGGCGGAGCCTTCGGCTCCTACGGCTGGTCCGGCGAGGGGGTAAAGGTTCTCGGCGAAATGCTCGGCGCCATGAGCATTGAGCAGCCCGCCGAAGCCGTGCGCTGCCAATATGTGCCCGATCAGGAAACCCTGGCCCGCTGCGAAGATCTCGGCCGCCAGGTCGGCGAGGCCTTGCTTAAAAAATGTGAGGAAGCGGGATAAAAATTCGCTTCCCGGCAAAATCTCTTGCGGACAGGCAAATTCGCCTGTCCGCATTATTTTATGAACGCACAAGCTTTGCATCGGACCAGTATGGAAAAAAACTTTCACACGCCCGTTCCGGCCGCCGGGCAGGATGCTTTGGTAAACGCCTTCACCCGCCCCTTGGCCGTGCCCGACCGTCAAACAGGGGATACAGGCGCCGGCTGGTTTACCGTCTACAAACTTCGGGAGAATATTTTCGCCATATATGAACCCCGCTATTTTCAGCGTAATTATTCCTATCTGGTTGTCGGCGAAAAGCAGGCCCTGATGATCGACGCCGGCGCAAGCACAGGCGATAGCATCCGCAAGACCATTGAAGCTTTGACCGACAAACCGTGCGCGGTGCTGCCCACCCACCTGCACCACGATCACCTTGGCGGGTTGGCGAAATTTGAAAAAATCTGGCTGGCGGATACCCCCTCGCTGGCCGACTTCAAGCAGGCCGACAGCCGATACCATCTGCCGACATCATACATTGGCGGCGACTTCCGAAACTTTCACCTGCCTCCTTTCAACGCGGATCGCCTGCTTGCCGACAACGCTGATATCGATCTCGGCGGAGTCAGACTCAAAGTCCTGCACACTCCCGGGCACAGCCGGGAAGATGTGGTCATCTTTTATCAAGACGCCGACATTTTCTTTGTCGGAGATTACCTGTATCCGGGCCATCTGATCTGCGGCAACGCGCAGGCCTACGCGGACTCCGCCGCAAGACTCCTTGCGCTCACAAGCAACGAAACCCTGCTCCTCAGTGCCCATGCCAGTTCCCGCGCCGGCATGCCGGTTATGAGCGCGACCGATCTTGTGGATCTCAAAAACTTTTTAGCCGGGCTGCTGAGTTGTAAAATGGAGAGCAAAGCTTTCAAAAGCACCCGCCACAGCATTGCTTCCGCCAAATGCTACGCGGTAAATGAAAAAATGTCCTTACTGGATGAGCTCGTCTGGAGTGACGGCTCAAGATATGAATTTTGACCCGGAAGCAGAAAAATCGCTCCGCCAACGACCCTGCTCCGGAACTTTGCGCAACATCAGCGCCGCACAGCCCTGCAAACAAAAAGCGCGGCGGCCGAAAAATAATTTCCGGCAGCCGCGCTTTTATACCCTAATTTTATCCCCTAACCCCACCCTGCAATAAGGGTTAAGGAGGGTGAGGGGGCCCGGGG
>CBDTYX010000050.1:0-10357 GCA_965364745.1 uncultured Desulfovibrionaceae bacterium
GGGTTAAGGAGGGGATGGGGTCCGGGGAAGGGGAACCTAAAGGGTTTGCAACGCTTTTGGTTCCCCTTCCCCGGTTTCCTGCAAATACTCAAGCAGCCCGGTTAAGTCTTCATGCCAGGGCCAGCCGGAATCTTTAAACCGGGCGCCGCGTCCGAAAAAGGCGCAGCCGACTTCTTGGGCGGCTTTAAGGTCGGTGTTGCTGTCGCCGACCATCAGCGTACGCTCCGGGGCGATGCCTTCCTTAAGGACAATGGAGCGCAGCAACTCAGTTTTGCCGGGCGGGCTGCCCAGGGTGGCCGTAAAGTATTTTTCCAACCCCCTAGCTTTGACAATGGCGTTAAGTTCTTCGTCGGGCATGCCCGAGGCAATGTACAGGGCGGTTTTGCCCGATAAATAATTGAGGCACTCCAGGCAGCCGGGCACCAGGGGCGAGGAGGCCACCTCCTCGAGACAGATGTCCGCGAACTGCCGACCCAGGTCTTCCGACACGGCCGGGGTCAAGTCCTCGTGCAGCACTTCCCTAAACAGCCATTCAAATTTGACGAACCGGCTGATGCCCAGGTGCCCTAGATGATAGCCCTTAAATTTTTGCGCGACATCCGGCCCCCACTTAAGGGCCACGCGGTAGAAGGCTTCGGTTTTGGCGTTCACGCTTTCCAGAATTACGCCGTCGCAGTCAAATACAACCAGGGGAAAAAGCATATCAGACCGCCCTTAAAATTATTTCACGCCCAGACTGTGCAGCAGGTTGGCGATGGTGTCTATTTCCATGCGGATGCGGGCCTCTTTGGCGTAAGAGCCGATGTGGGGCGTGAGAATGACGTTGTTGAATTCCAGCAGGGGCCCGGCATAGGGTTCCTCGCCGAACACGTCCAGGGCCGCGCCCGTAAGATGCTTTTGCTTTAAAAGCTCGACCAGGGCCGCTTCATCCACAATGCCGCCTCTGGCCGCGTTGATCAGCCAGGCGCCCCGGCGCATGAGATTGAGGCGGCGGGCGCCCAGCAAAAAGCCGTCCTTGCTCGGCGGGGCGTGTACGGTGATGATGTCCGCCCAGGCCAGAAGCTCATCCAGATCTTTGCGCACAAAGGCATGATTGCCCACCATGGGGTCGCTGTAGGCCACTTGCGCGCCCAGGGCTTTAAACAGCTCGGCTGTGGCGAGACCGATGCGGCCCAGCCCGATGACGCCGATTTTTTTGTCTTCCAGCAGGCTGCCCATGCGTTTTTTCCACACCCCGGCCCGCATGTCGCGATCCATGGCCGGAATTTCGCGCAGCAGGCTGAGGCACAGGCCTAAGGTCAGCTCGGCCACGGCCCGGGTGGGTCCGTCCGGTGTGTTTTTGACCACAATGCCTCTGGCTTTGGCCGCGGCCAGGTCCACGCTGTCCATGCCCACCCCGCAACGGGAGACGGCCTTAAGCTCAGGCAGGGCGGCGAACACGCGCTCGGTCAGGGGCTCGGTGCCGGCGGCCACGCCCGCACACCCGGCCAGAAGTTCAATGGCCTCATCTTCGCTCAAGGCGCGGCCATATGGGTTCAAAACATATTCAATACCCCTGGCCTCGAGCATGTTCAAAGGCTCGCGGCTGTCTTTGGCAAAGGAGGAAGTGGTAACGGCTACTTTCATAATGTCCCGTGTCTTCTAAGCTAACTTTTCATCAGTTTATACAAGCACCAAGAAAACAATAAGGGTTAAGGAGATGAGGGGCCCGGGGAGGACAAACTCAAGGGGCGTCTTCATAAAATTTCCGGGTCCCCCGATCAGATGGGGGATGACGCATTTCTAAGACCGGAGGGCCGGTCTAAGACCTGCGTCAGTTTTCCTCCCCGGCGCCTTCGTTCCGGTACCTGATAACTTTTGCCGGCACGCCGCCGACCACTGCATACGGGGGCACGTCTTTGGTGACCACGGCCCCGGCGCCGACCACGGCTCCGGTTCCGATGCGCACGCCGGGGCAGATGACGCAACCCGCGCCGATCCAGACGTCGTCCTCTATATGTACATAAGACGGCTCATGGCCCTGGTCCATGATCGGGATATCCAGACGGTCGAATTTATGATTGGCGGCCTGAATAAGCGTATAGGCGGCGATGAGCACATTATTGCCGATGTTCACTTCGCCGTCGTCGCCGGAGATGGTGCAAAAATCGCCTACATAGACGTTATCGCCTAAAGAAATAAGGCCCCGATCAGCGGTGAGGGACGCATAACGATTGAGGGCCACGCCGTGCCCCAGGCTGATGTTTTTAAAGCCCAGCACAACCACGCCCACGCCGAAGCGAAAAAATGAGGCTTTTTTGAAAAAGGGGCGGTAGGCCAGAATGCGCAGGGCCGTGCCCGGCGCGGCCGGAATCCAGGAGACCAGCCCGCGTCCCAGCTCGCGCAGATGCAGACAAATTCTTTGGCCCAGGGTCATATTTTCACTCGCAACCAGTTCCAGGTTTCGGGCATCCAGGGGGTCATGCTTGTATTCTAAATACATCTTCCCAGTCCCGACCAATAAGGGTTCAGGAGGGGAGCGGGTCCGGGAGAGGGGAACCTAAAGGGGCGGTGTCCTTTGGGTCCCCCTCTCCCGGCGGTCCCGTTCTTACTTGCTATAAGTCAGCCGCAGCTTATCGTGTTGCAGCATGATCTCCACCTGGGCAAGGTCGGCGGGAGTGTCCACGCTGCAAGTTTCAGCGCTGATGGGCACCATGCGCACTTTGTCGCCTTGCTCCAGAATGCGCATCATATCCACGGATTCGATGATTTCCAGGGGCATTTCCGGCAGAGCGTTGAAATGCAGCAAATAATCGCGGCGGAAGGGAATGATGCACACCTGCTTGCGCATGGGCACGTCGGTGACGCCCTTTTTGCGCGAGGGAACGGGCTCGCGGGAAAAATACAGGGCGTTGTTGTCTTTATCGACCACCACTTTGACCTCATTGGGGTCTTCAAAAGCGGCTAAGGTTTTGATGTCGGCCATGAGGTTGACCACGTTGACGGACGGGTCATTGAGCATGGGTTTAAGCGCCGCGTCAATCATATCCGGGGTGAGCATGGGCTCGTCGCCCTGGACCATGACCACGATATCCACGCGTTTGCCGGTCATGGCTTCGATTTTCAAAAGGGCCTCGGCCGTGCGGTCCGTGCAGCGGGTGTGCGTATCCGCGGTCATAATGCCGGGGATATTTATGCTCGCGGCATAATCCATGATTTCCTGATCGCAGGTGGCGATATAGGTGCCGGACAGGGTCTTGCTCATGGCCGTGCGCAGGGCCACGTGCCCGACCATTGGCACGCCGTGGATTTTGGCCAGGGGTTTGCCCGGATAGCGGGAGGAGCCCATGCGGGCTGGAATGATGGCTACGATGTTCATGTGTCAGTCCTTGGCCGCGTTTTTGGCGGGCGCGGCTTTTTCCGGTTCGGTTTTGGGTTTGCTTTTTCTTTTTTTCACCAGCACGCCCTGTTCAACAGTCAGGTCAGGGTTGAGTTCGCGGTGCACGTCTTCCATAACGCTTAAAATGCCCTGGCCCAAATCCACGGACAGGCGCGGAATCATTTTTTTGCCGATTTTGGGGCTGAAGGAGTACGGCGTGATTTCATAGTGGCCGTGGTGCTCGTCGCCCAAGAAATCGAACTCAATGCGGCCGTCCAGCATTTCGGCGATCATTTTGAGCAGGTCCTTGACCCGCATGGGCTGCTGCCCGCTGAGCACGATGTTCTGGTTGGCGAATTCCGGAGCCAGAATTTCCTCGCTGGCAATGGCCGCGTCATAAACATGGATGTATTCACGCAGGGCCGTGGGCCGGCCGTAATAGGCGATGCGCCTGTTCTCCAGGGCTTCGCGCACAAAGCGGTAAATGGCGTTGCGGCTGTCCGAACGCGGGCCGTACAGGGAACCGTAGCGCAGGATGGTGTAATCAAGGCCGAAGGCGCGCTGATAGTTTTCAATAAAAATTTCGCAAGCCTGCTTGCTGCAGCGGTAAAAGCCGCCGTCCTGGCTATAGACATACAGGGAACTGGCGAAAACATAGCGCTTTATTTTAGCCAGGCGCGCGGCCTCCAGGGTGACCACCGTGCCCATAAAGTTGTATTTGGCTGTGGTCAGCGGACTTTTGTCCGCTTCGCCGATATCCGCGATGCCCGCGAAGTTGTAGACCACGTCGGCTGCGGCCACCGCTTTGTTGACCGCAGCTTCATCCAGAATATCGCCCACGATCATTTTTTGATCCGGCCGCAGCCAGGGCGAGGGGCGGATGTCAAAAATGGTCACCTTATGGCCCGATTCGGACAGATGATCGCAGACATGGGAGCCCAGGAAGCCGGCCCCGCCGAACACCACAATTTTCATAGCAACAACCTCAATATTTCGGACAGGGGGCGGCCATGTTCATAAACACGGCGTCAATGCCGTAAGCCAGGAACAGATAGCCTTCCCGGATGCGGGCGTTAAGCTCCGCCGGATCGGGCACAACCACATGTGTGCCCATGGGGACATCGGCATGCTTGGCCAGGGCGGCGATGCGGTTCATGGCCTCGGCCATGGCCGGGTGATTCAGCTGCCCGGTAATGCCCATGGAGCCGGAAAGGTCGTAAGGCCCGACCATGATGGCGTCAAGGCCCGGCAGGGCCAGAATGTCTTCCAGATTGTCCACGGCCTTGGTGTGCTCGATCTGGGCCACCATAAAAATGTCTGCGGACTCGGCCAGATACTCGTCAAAGCGGCGGCCGTGTTCATTGGCCCGGCAATAGCCCACGCCACGGCAGCCTTTGGGCGGATAATGCGCCCAGGCCATGGCCAGTTCCAACTGCTCGGCGGTTTCGATCATGGGCAGGATCAGGCCCCTCGCCCCGGAATCCAGGGCGGCTTTGATGTTTTCCCGCCCGGCTTCGGCCACTCGCACAAAAGGCAACGTGCTCCCGCATTCCAGGGCGCGAAACAGGTCGGGCAAAACGTTGCGGCTCATGGCTCCGTGTTCCATGTCCACTGCGGCCCAGTCATAGCCGCTGCGGCCGATGATTTCAGCCACGTCGGGGCTGGGCAATTGCAGCCAGGCGCCCACAGTGGGGCGGCCGGACTTTATTTTAGCGCGAAGCTCAGTGATGGTCATAAGCATATCCTTTGCTTGAAGACATATAATACCTCCGGCCATAGGCAAGAGCAATATGATTATGTGGCTTTCCGATTGCGCAGTCTGCGGTAAAGTTCTCGCAAATCCTGCCGGGTCATGCCCACCAGCCGGGGACAGGCCAGCACGCCGCCGGCGATCAGGGCGGTATACAGCGCGCCGCGCAGAACAAGCCCCGCGATGTCGGCCATGACCACAGACAGGTGCAGGCCGGACAGACTCCACAGGCCGGGAAAAGCCTTGCCCAGGCCCAGGGGCACGACGGCCGCGGCGGCGAAAAAGAGCAGAGCCAAAATCTGGTGCAGCCACAGCCGGGAAAGACGCAGGGGAATGATGCGGCCGCAGCACCACAAAGAAACATTGACTGTCAGGGCCTGGATGAGCACGCTTTTGAGGGCCAGACCGCCCGCGCCGTAATTAAGGCCGCCCCAGGCATGGGGGGCGACCACAAACCAGGCCCCGACAAAGCCGACCAGGGCCGAAACAATGGTGATGGTGCGCAGCATGCGGGTTTGCGAGGCCGCGTAATATACGGATTCCGTAAGCTGGCCATAGCCCTGGTGAATGGGATACAGGGCCATGATCAGCACGGCCGGCGCAGCGCCCATGAACTCCGCGCCGCCCAGAATGCGGACTACGGTTTCGGCCTCCAGGCAGATGAACACGGAAAAATAGGCGGCCACGCTGTAAAACATGGGCGCGAAACGCTCCAGCATAGCGCCCATGGCGGCCAGGTCTTTACGGCCGTGGGCCATGGAAAATTCACGCATGAGCAGCGGGGTCATGGCCGAGACAAATAAAAAGCAGGCCACGCCGGTTTTTTGGGACAGGGTAAAGTAGCCCTGCTCAACGCTGCCCTGGGCGGTTTGCAACAGCCAGCGCTCGGCCATCAGGAAAAAAGCCACCACCAGCGCGCGCATAAAAATGGGCGTGCTGTAGTGGGCAAATTCCCGCGCATAGGCGCGTCGGGCCGGGGCGTCCGGGAAGGGGCGCGTCCCCTGCCAGCGGCGGCGCACAATCCAGATGAAGGCCAGGCACATGGCCAGCAGAAAAACGGCTTGCTGAATAAACAGCGCGGCCAGATTAAGGATGCCCAGAGCATATAAAATCAGCAAGACGCCGAGACCGGACAGGCTTAAAAGCATGCGCGCCTTTTCACTGGGTATGGTTTGGCCCAGGGCATCGTTAATACCGCGCATGGTGCGCACTCCCCAGGTTAGGTAAGCCCAGAGCGCAGCCAGGGGAATAACCCATATAGGTATATCGGGCATAATATTAACAGCAACAGCTGGTATTGTTGCTATTCCAGAGGAAAGCAGGATGATCAGCAGCAAGCCCGCGCCGATAATGCCGTAAAAAGCCAGCAGTCCCCATTCTTTTTGCCGCTTGGCCAGACTGGTGAACAAACAGGTCGATGTGCCGCCGTCCAAAAGGTTCATGAGATACTGAAACATGCCCGTGGCGTAGCCGTATACGCCGTAAGCCACTGTGCCCAAGGCCCGGGGCAGGATAGCCTCCATGAGCAGATAAATGGGGATATTCAGAATATTGGCCAGGAGCTTGAAAGAATAGCGCCGGGCCAGGGAAGTTTCGGGCGCTTGGTTCATGATTTTTGCTCCTGCGCGGCCAGGGCTTGCAAATCATCCAGCAGAATTTGCCAGAACGGCAGATTCGGGCTGCCCGGCTCTTTTATGTATTCCGCGGCGTAAGCGGCGTAAGCCTCCGCCGGAGAGTGCGCGTCCGTAAGCGAGGTTTCCCAGGCAGGGGGCAAGTTGTCCACGTTCAGGCAGGGCGCGTTAAGACGGTCGGCCAGGTCCGCAATGATTTGCCTCTGGCTCAAATTCAGCTCGGCTGTGTTTAAAAACAAAAGGGGCGTACGGTACATGACCGCGAAATTCACCGCCGTGGAGGTATGCGCCAGGGCCAGGCGCGCGCGCTGCACCAATTCCAGGCTCTGCCCGTAGATCACCTCGCGGCCGGCGAACAAATTTTTATCTTTGGGCGAGCGGGGGTGGGCGGCGATAACCACCTTAAGTCCGGCGGCCCTCTCTAGAGCATCAAAAAAGGCGCACAGGGACGGATAATAACGCTCCGCCGTAACCGGAGCCCGGCTGCGAAGCACCTGAAAATCCGGATGAAACGGAAAGCATTGGTCCAAAAACACGGCTATGGGCTCGCGTATGGCCACAGGCGGCATTTGCAAGAAAAGATCGTAGTCCAGGGCGTGGGCGCTGATGGGGCGTGGGGTTTCGCCGGGCGCGGGGCGGCAGGCCTCGCCGCCATATATGATGCGGCCGGGCTGGGGCGTAAGCTTGCTCCAAACCCGCGGGCGGGAAACAATAAAGTCGGCCAGCTTGCCCGGCGTGATCTTGCGCAGGGCCTGCGCAAGACTCTTGCCCGGCAGGGGCAGAGCATTGGTGCGCACGGTCACATCCTGCGCCGGGCAACGGCCCAAAGCCCTATGGATTTCTAATGTGCACAGCCGCCGAGGCAGGAGGTTAATGACCGCATCTGCGGGGCCAAGCGCGCGTAAAAGCGCGCAGACCTCCCGGCTGCCGTGCAAGGGGCGGCAAGCCAGGGGCGCGGGAGCTTCCGCCGTGGCGTAACCGGGAGCGAGAAAGGGAGCGCAATTCCACACCTCCACAGCCAGCCCTCGCGCAACATACAGCTCCGCGCCGAAGCGCGCGTATTCCCGCGCCGACATAGGCACCTGCATGAGGTAGGTAATGCGTTCTATTCTCGCCATGCTAAATCTCCGGCAAAAGCGCCGCCACTGCACCGGAGGAATAATTTGTTATATTCTCGCCCCGACCGATTCGGGTTCAGGAGGGGATGGGGTCCGGAAAAGGGGAACCTCAAGGGACGGTGTTCCTTGGGGTTCTCCTTCCCCGGCGCGCCTTGCGCAGCATCCCGGCCAAGCCTGCTCACTCTAGCCAACAACGACAAATCATGCTATATTTAAATCTTAAATTTCCAAAAAGGAAAGACTATGAATTTTAAAAATGCGCGGGTTCTGGTCACGGGCGCAGGCGGGTTTATCGGCAGCCACCTCACGGAGGCGCTTATCGCCAAAGGCTGCCGGGTGCGCGCTTTTGTGCGCTATAATTCCTCCAATTCCTGGGGCTGGCTGGAAGAGCTTTCCAAAGACGTTCTGGCTAATGTGGAAATTTTCAGCGGCGACATTCGCGACCCCAACGGCGTGCGCGAGGCTTGCCGCGATGTGGAGGCCATTTTTCACCTGGCCGCGCTGATCACCATCCCCTTCAGCTACCACTCGCCCGACAGCTACGTGGACACCAACATCAAAGGCACGCTTAACGTGCTGCAAGCGGCCCGCGATTTTCAAACCCCGCGCGTTTTCGCCACTTCCACGTCCGAAGTATACGGCACCGCGCAATATGTGCCCATTGACGAGGCCCATCCCTTTCAAGGCCAGTCGCCCTATTCGGCCACCAAAATCGGGGCGGACCGCATTGCCGAAAGCTTCTACCGCAGCTTCTCCCTACCGGTGACCATTGTGCGGCCGTTTAACACCTACGGCCCGCGCCAGTCCGGCCGGGCGGTCATTCCGACCGTCATCACCCAGCTTTTGTGCGGGGCCGAGGAAATTTCCCTGGGCAGCCTTGAGCCTACCCGCGACTTCAACTTCGTGACCGACACGGCCGCCGGCTTCCTGGCCATTGCGGCCACGGACAAAACCATCGGCGAAGAGATCAATATCGCCACCCAACAGGAAATCTCCATCGGCGATCTTGCTCGCGAGCTCATCCGCCAGATCAACCCCGCTGCCCGCATCATCACCAGCGCCGAACGCATTCGCCCGGAAAAAAGCGAAGTGGAGCGCCTCTTGGGTTCAGCCGCCAAAATAAAGTCCCTGACCGACTGGGCGCCCAAATACGACCTGGCTAAAGGCCTGGCCGAAACCATCGCCTGGTTTAAGCGGCCTGAGCACCTGGCCCGCTATAAAGCTGAGCTGTACAACATCTAACCCGCCGCCTCCTGCTTATTTAAGGAGCCTTTATGTCTTCCCAACACTTCGGCCGCATCATTGAATTCATTAAAGACCTGTACCCGGGCGAGAACCCCGTGCCGTTGCACGCGCCCCGCTTTCGCGGCCGGGAAAAAGAATATTTAGCCGACTGCATCGACTCCACCTTTGTGTCCTACGTGGGCGCTTACGTGACCCGCTTTGAAGAGGACATGTGCGCATTTACCGGTGCGGCCCGCGCTGTGGCCATGGTCAACGGCACCGCCGCCCTGCATCTTGCGCTTATTACCTGCGGCGTGGGTCAGGGCGACGACGTGATCACCTCGCCTCTGACCTTTGTGGGCACCTGTAACGGCATTGCCCACAGCGGCGCCCAGCCTTGCTTTGCGGATATTGACCTGGACAGCTTAAGCCTATCGCCCGAGGCCGTGGACGAATTTCTGCACAAAAACGCCCAGCGCGGCGGCGACGGGCAGGCCTACAATAAATACACCGGGCGGCGCATCGCGGCCTGCATGCCTGTGCACGTGTTCGGGCACGTGGCCCGCATGCCCGAAATTATGGACGTGTGCGGTGCTTGGAATATCCAAGTCATTGAAGACGCGGCCGAATCCCTGGGTTCATACCTGGGCGACCGCCACACCGGCGTGTTCGGCCGCATGGCCGTCTTGAGCTTCAACGGCAACAAAGTGGTCACCACCGGCGGCGGCGGCATGATCATCACCGACAACGCCGAACTGGCCGCCCGCGCCCGGCACCTGTCCACCACGGCCAAACAGGCCCACGCCTGGGAATTCAACCACGACATGGTCGGCTACAACTACCGCATGCCCAACGTCAACGCCGCCATCGGCTGCGCCCAAATGGAAAGCCTGCCCGCGCACCTGGCCGATAAACGGGCCACGGCCGGGGTCTATCACGACTTTTTCGCCTCCCTTGGCCTGGAAGCTCTCAAAGAGCGGGAAGGCACCACCTGCAACTACTGGCTCAACGGTTTTTACGCGGACAGCCGTCAGGATCGCGACGCTTTTTTGGCTCTGGCCAAAGAAAACGGCGTGCAGGCCCGGCCGGTATGGACCCTCATGCCCCGCCTGCCCATGTACAGCCAGTGCCCGGCCGGTCCATACCCCAATGCCCGCTGGGTCGAAGACCGCCTGATCAACATCCCCAGCTCCGTGCGGTTGGGGTAAACAGGCCGCTATCGGAGGAGGGGAACCCCAAGGGGATCATCTCCTTGAGGTTCCCCTCCTCCGAACCT
>CBDTYX010000051.1:0-10249 GCA_965364745.1 uncultured Desulfovibrionaceae bacterium
CTCGCCTTTTTCTTTGGCGCCCAACGCATAGGCGATAAGCTGCGGCGGCAGGGCAGGAGCTTTTAAGGTAAAGGGTTTCTTGTCGTCGCTCAAGGTGTTGCCGGTTTTGGTATTTTTGAGCTTAGCCAGGGCTACCAGCGCGCCGGGGCCGATATCTTCTTTGTAGGGGGTGTGAGTTTTGCCTACCAGCAGTTGGGGGGCCACACGCTCAGTTTCGCCGGTGGTTGTGTTGATCAGCGAAATTTCGCCGGTAATCGAGCCGGATAGAATACGGCAGACGCTCAGGTGTCCGGAGAAGGGGTCGGCAATAGTTTTGCAGACAAACAGAGCACAGGGCTCATCGGACGAGGATTTGCGCACGCTGCCGTCTTCGCCTTGCCAGTCGGCGTGTTCCAGGGGCGAAGGCAAAAGGGCCTGGATGGCGTTAAGCAGCAGGGTGCCGCCTTTGTTTTCCAGGGAGTCGCCCACCAGCACGGGCGCGATTTCGCTGTTAAGCACGCCTTTTTTCAGGCCCATTTCCAGCTCTTCCCGGGAAAGTTCGCCTTCATCCAGGTATTTTTCCATAAGCCCGTCATCGCTTTCCGCAATGTTTTCCACGGTAGTTTCGCGTAAAGTAGCGGCGCTTTCCGCAAGATCCGCAGGAATGTCGCTTTCCGTATAGCCGCCGTCGGCGCTGAACATCAGGGCCTTGTTGGCCAAAATATCCACCACGCCGTTAAACTCTCCGGGTCCGCCGATGGGCATGTATAAGACCACGGGTTTGACTCCGAGCACGCCGGATAAATCATCCAGGGCCATGTTGAAGTCAGCCCGGTCGCGTCCCATTTTGTTTACGTAAATAATGGCCGGCAGGCCCATGTCCTTTAAGGTGCCCCAGATTTTTTTGCTTAAGGGGCGTACGCCGTCCACGGCGTCAATGGTGAAAACAACCGAGTCTACGGCAGTCAGGATATAGCCCAGATCGCCGATGAAATTGCCGTCGCCGGGGCTGTCGATGAAAAAATGGCGGTTTTTATTCCAGGTCAACGTGCCGAAGGCCGGCTGAATGCTGGCCTTGTGGTTGATTTCTTCTTCTTCGTAGTCGAGAGTGGTTGAGCCTTCTTCGATTTTGCCCAGGCGATTGATGACCCCGGCTTTAAACAGAAGCATTTCAGCAAGAGAAGTTTTGCCGCAGCCGCCGGTTCCCACGATTGCGTATGTGCGTTGGTTTTCAAGATTGGACATAGGCCTCTCCATCGATAGGGGTTACGTAATTTAATATCCGCAGGGCATAAGTCGCTTCATTCGATCGCCTGGCGCAGGCGAAAAAAGCCACCTTTTTCATAGTTAGGTGCGGGGATAAATGTCAAGCATTTTTAAAATCCGGCGTTCCGGAGCCCCTTGGCAATCGGCGTAAATAAAGGGCTCGACCAATACGTCGGCGTAAGAGATCGTTAAAATTCTATGCCCGGCAGGGCTTTTTCGCCGGAGCGTAGGGGGTGCTTGATTTCCTGAATTTCGCTGACCAAATCGGCCTCTTTTTTCAGCCAGTCCGGCAAGCCCCGACCCGAGAGCACCAGGTGAATCTCCCGCTCGCGGCACAGCTTCATAAGCTCACGCAGTTCGGTTTCTTCAAGCAGGCCGTGGCCGAGGGCGTACAGGGCTTCATCCAGAATCAGCATCCGGCCCGGACAGGAACTGCTCTGGATCGGCAGATCCAGGCGTTTGCGCGCCCAGGCCAAAGTTTCCTGCACCGAAGCGCGATGCGCGGCGAATTCTTCCGTGCGGCCGTGGTAAAAGCCCTTGCCGTTGCAAAAAAAAGCGTCGCCCAGCAGTCGGGAAAGCAGGCGTTGCTCCCCGGCCGCAGCGCTGCGTTTCATAAATTGGGCAAAGAGCACCTCAAAATCCTGCCCGCGCGCTCGGATGGCCTGGCCCACGCAGGCGGAGGTTTTGCCTTTGCCGTTGCCGGTGTAAATAATAATCATAAGCTTTCAAGCCCCAAATCTCGTAAAATTACTGCTGCAGCCCTGTCCGCCGCGCCGGGCGGTCCCAACTTGTCGGGCAGCGTGGCCAGCCGATTGCGCATGGTACGTGTAATTTCCAGATCTTCCAGCCAGCGGCCGGCCAAAGCGGCCACGTTTGGCCCGTCGGCCTCTTCCTGCAGGAGCTCCGGCAGTACGGTTTCTTCAAAAATCCAGTTGGCCAGGCTCATCCAGCGCGCTTTGACCACCAGTTTGCCCAAGCTGTACGTCAGCTTGGATACTTTATAAGCGGCGATGGTCGGCGTGCCGATAAGCGCGCATTCCAAAGTGGCCGTGCCCGAGGCCGCGATCATAAAATTACAGCTTTTGATCGCCCGGTAGCGCTCTTCAGGCTCAATTATGCTGACGGGCACGGAGGCGGGCCAAAGGGCGCGCAGCCGATTGGCGCTGACATTGGGTGCGCGCAGGCACAAAAAATTCAGGTTCGGATTTTTTTGGCGTAAAATTTGCGCGGCGCGGCCGAATTCCGGCAGCAGGGAGTCGATTTCCTTTTTGCGGCTGCCGGGCATGATGCCGATATTGTTTTCATTTACCGCTACAGCCGCCAGGGCAGGCAAATTAATAATATCCACCAGGGGGTTGCCCACATATTCGACGTTAACGCCGTAACGGGCGTAAAAATCCACCTCAAAAGGCAGAATGGAGATGATTTTGCGGATGTATTTTTTCAGGAAATGCACACGCCCCGTGCGCCAGGCCCAAATTTTAGGACTGATGTAATAATAGGCGGGAATGCCCAGACTGTAAGCGATGCGGGCCACCCGGAAATTAAATTCCGGCGCGTCCACCAGAATGACCATTGCGGGGCGGGCTATTTCCAAGTGGCGTTTTATATCAGCCAGCATGCGCAGGGCGCGGGGCAGGGCGGAGAAAACTTCTGTGAAGCCCATGACGGAAAGCTTTTCAATGCCGTGAACTTCCTCAACGCCGGCCGCGCGCAGGGAAGGCCCGGCCGCTGCGCTGCAAGCGAGGTCAGGCCTGCGCTTGTTTAAAGCCAGCAAAAGTTCAGCCGCGTGAATATCCCCGGAGGGTTCTCCGCAAGATATAAACACACGCGGCGAAGAGGGGGCGGTTTTGCTCATACGGCTTCCTTAAAATCGCGGCGGCGCAGATAGTAGTCATAGGCCAGGGAGAACAAAAATACGCTGAGCAGCGAGAAGAGTAAACGACCGCCAAACACAAAGCTCAGGCTGGCGCCCATGAGCACCATGGCGAAAGTGTCTTCCACCAGGGCGTGTGAAAGGCCCATGAGCGAAGTGGCGATGAATACGTCGCGCTTGGACAGGCGGCCGCTACGCGCTTCGGCTATGATCAGCCCTCCGCCGTAAGAAATGCCTAAAGTCAGCCCCACCAGCACAATGGTGGAAGCTTCGCGGCTTAAGCCCAGCAGGGCGAGCAAAGGGCGTAAAGCCAGACGTACGAGGTTGAGGATTTTTATATAGTCCAGAATGCGCAGCGATAAAATCATGGCGAAAATAACCCAGAACATGGCCGCCAGCCGATGCGCTTCAGCCAGCGCCCAGTGTAGAAGATCAGCATCCTGGGCTGTGGGGGCGATGCCCGGCCGGCTGACTTCCTGCAAAATGCCGAAGTGGGTGAAAATTTGGTGGAAAAGCATGGCGCAGGCAAAAGCGCCGGCCACGCGTAGAATCGCCTGTCCCCAGAAAGACAGGCCGCTGCGCTGGGCGATGCGCGCTTCCACCGGAATGGCATGGGCGATGAGAATGAGCGTGGCCAGCACGGTAACCTGGGCCATGGACAAAAGACCCGTGACCGGAAGCAGCGCAAGGTAGAGTAAAAAGGCGCTCCAGACCCCGGCTAAAAGAGCTGTGGCCCATACCAGGCCCATATCCGGCGGCAGCCCCACAACAGACATGAGCGGCTCCAGGGGGACGGCCAGGTATTTGATTAAGTCCAACTCGATCAGGATCTTAACCAAAATGATCATGGGAATGATGATTTTGTAAAGCATCCAGGCCATGCTCCAGGCCTGGCGGAAAACATCCAGCAAATTGCGGCCCATGACGGGCAGGGGGGGGATGCGAAGCAGTGATAGCAGCAAAAAATTGTCCTTGTTTCTAAGCTTTACGCGGGGTCAGCGCCCAAATAATCCGCCAGGGCTTCTGTCCAGGGGCGCGGCACAATGCCTGTGGCCTGGGTGAATTTTTTGGTATGCAGGGCGGAATACTCCGGCCGTGTGGCCTTCATGGGAAACTCTGCGGTTTTTACCGGCATGATCGGCGTACTCAGGCCTTTAAGTTCCAGCGCGGTTTTAGCCAGGGCATACCAGGAAGTGATGCCCCGGTTGACAATATGAAAAATTCCCGACGCGCCCGTCTGGGCCAGGCTCAGGCTGTAGTGCGCAAGATCTTCGGTAAAAGTGGGCGAGCCGAGTTGGTCGTCGACCACGCGTAGTGGAGAGCCGTCCAGCGCTTTGCCGAGGATGGCACGCACAAAATTTTTGCGTCCCGGACCAAACAGCCAGGCCGTGCGCACAATGCAGGCGGTGGTCGTGTTTACGCTCAGCACGGCGTTTTCGCCGGCCAACTTGCTGCGGCCGTAAGCGCTTAAAGGATTGGGCGCATCTTCCGGCGAATAGGGAACGCGTTTTTTCCCGTCAAACACAAAATCCGTACTGTAATGCATAAGCCGGATATCCCGGCGTCGAGTAAAATCAGCTAATTGCGCCGGTAAGTCGCGGTTGAGGGGCATGGCGGCGCCTTCGTCATCTTCGGCGTCCTCCACCTGGCTGTAGGCCGCGGCATTGAAAATTACAGAAGGCCGGTGCGTGTCCAGATAATCCTCAAGCGCTTTAAAGTCCAGCACGTTTAATTCGTTACGCGTGGGGGCTAACGGCGGGAGTCGCAACTGGCGCAGAACTGTGGCCAGGGCCTGGCCCAAAAGGCCGGATCCCCCCAAAATTAAAACATTGCTGAGCATGAATGTTCCTTTCCCGGAGTGAGAAAAGCGGTTTAAGCGCGATCTTTATACCAGGCGTCCATAAATTTCAGGTAAGCGCCGCTTTTGATCTGTTCCAGCCACGGGCCGTTGCTCTTGTACCAGTCCATGGTTTCCGCAAGGCCTTCTTCAAAGGTGCAGGATGGCGCAAAGCCGAGTTCCGCGGCGGCCAGCGAAAAATCAATGGCATAGCGTCGGTCGTGCCCCGGGCGGTCTTTGACGAAGCGAATGAGGTCGGCCGGTTTGCCCAAGGTTTGCAAAATGGCTTCAACCACTTGCAGGTTGGTGCGTTCCGCTGCGCCGCCGAAGTTGTACACGCCGCCTGGGCGACCTTTGGTCAGGGCCAGCAGGATGCCTTTGCAGTGGTCGCGCACGTGAATCCAATCGCGCACATTAAGACCGTCGCCGTATACCGGCAGGGGCTCATCGGCCATGGCCCGGCTGAACATAAGGGGGATGAGCTTTTCCGGAAATTGATACGGGCCGTAGTTGTTGGAGCAGCGGGTGATAATGGCCGGGTAATCGAAGGTGTGCACAAAAGATTGCACCAGAAGATCCGCCCCGGCTTTGGAGGCAGAATAGGGGCTGCGCGGCGCCAGGGGAGTTTCTTCTGTAAACAGACCTTCCGGCCCCAGCGAGCCGTAAACCTCGTCGGTGGAAATTTGAACAAAGCGGGGAATGCCCGCCTGACGCGAGGCCTGAATGAGAATTTGCACGCCCAGAATATTGGTGGTTACAAAGGGCGAGGGGTCGTGAATGGAACGGTCCACATGACTCTCGGCCGCGAAGTTGATGACAGCGTCAGGTTTGTGGGCGGTCAGGGCCGCGTTTACGGCGGCAGGATCGGCAATGTCGCCGTGAACGAACGCATAGCGGGCTTTGCCGTAAGTTTCCTGTATGGAGGCCAGGTTGGCCGGGTTGCCCGCATAGGTCAATTTATCATAATTAATGACCACGCTTTCAGGGGCGTGGTCCAGAACATATCTGATAAAATTGCTGCCGATAAACCCGCAGCCGCCGGTAATGAGCAACTTCACGTGTGATCAGTCCTTTTTGTCCTCGTCCTTGTCGTTGTTTTTGCTTGTATCGGTTGGAGAGGAAGCTTTGTTTTTATCGGGAGTGACGTCGATTTCATCCGGTTCGGACATGGAGCGCTTGAAGTTGCGTATGGC
The DNA here is from genome assembly GCA_965364745.1 of uncultured Desulfovibrionaceae bacterium. Taxonomy (GTDB): domain Bacteria; phylum Desulfobacterota; class Desulfovibrionia; order Desulfovibrionales; family Desulfovibrionaceae; genus JAVBRZ01. The sequence continues at coordinate 6,152 of CBDTYX010000051.1, forward strand.
TTTCCCCAGGCTGCTGGACAACTCCGGCAGGCGTTTGGCGCCGAAAATGATGACCACGATCAAAAGTATAACCAACAGTTCTTGTAGGCCGATGCCGAACATAATCACTCACCTGTTGATGGGGTTGAATATTATATATTCCATAGTTGAAAGCGGGTGGACTGTAAAGTACGCCGGAAAAATCCGGAGCTTGAAAGCAGCAATGACTGGACAAGGTTTAAGGCCTGGGGTACGAAAGAAACAGGGCGCTTGCGCCGTTTTGTGGTAATGCCCGCTCAAAAACAGGTTGCTTTTTATGTCTTGCCATTCGATGTCGTGTTCTGAAAAATTCAATCCGAGCGTATTTTATCTTCCCTGCCTGCACCGCGAGTTGGCGCCCGGCCTTTTGCCTGAAGAGGTGTACTTTTTGAATCCCGGACTGCCCGTGCCTTCCGATACGGCAAAAGGCGGAAAGATCTGGACGCCGCCGGGGTTGCCTTATGATTTGCCGAGCGCGGCACGCTGCCTTCAGGATTTAATCGCCGAGGGCGAAAATTTGGGGCATGAGCTGCTGCTTACTGCCGGCGGGGCGGATGTGAGGCTTACGACTACGATGGCGGCTCCGCTTGATTCATCTGAAAGCGCGGCGCTGCGGGCCTTCACGCAAACCGGAGACTACGCGCCGCAGGCATACGCAGGCAAGTCGGAATCAGCATCACGGGAGGCGGTTTGCGAGCAGGCGCAGAAGCTTTTACTGCTTTGTGCGCATCTGGAAGACAACATTCTGGCTGCCCGCGGGTTGACGCATAAAATCAGCGCCGACGAAGCAGTTCTGCAAGAACTTTTGCGGGGAAACGACGAGCGTGAGGCGCTTGAAGGTATGGCGTTACAGGAAGTGGCCTCGACCGGTGATGATCTGTTTGGGCAATACCTGGCTCGCTGGGGTGAGATCGCGCGGGCCTGGCGGGTATTTTTGCCTGACGATGCCGCGTTTTATGCTGCGGACTTTAGCGCGCTGCCCGGCCTGGATGCAAATGCCGCCCAGCCGCTGCCGCGCGCAGAGGCTGCCCGGCTTTTTCCGGCGTCTTTGGCCGCTGGCTGGAAGTTTATCGTTCTGACTCCGGAGGAGATCCGCGGGAATGTTCGGCTTATTTCCGGGCGCGGCCCGCAGGCGGCCTGAACCACGGCGAGAATACGCTGCGGTCGCATATAAAGCGCGCATTGCAAAATTTGGGAAATAAATTATAATTAATAGAACATGACGAGCTTGTTACCTATCCTTTTGCCGACTATATCCTTATGCAGTCATTAGCTTCCGCCCTGCGCGCCACATACCCCGATAAGAGCCTGAAAGGTCTTATTTTTGACTGTGACGGCGTTCTGCTCAATTCCCGAAAAGCCAATATTCTCTACTATAATCTGGTGCTGGATTTTTTTAAGCAGCCTCGCTTAACGCCCAGTGAAGAAGAGTTTGTGCACATGCATACCGTGCACGAGTCTTTGCGCCATGTGCTTGGCCCGGAAGATCTTGCCCGCATCCGCGAAGCGGTTAAGCAGGTTGATTACGCCCGGGACGTGATGCCGTTGTCCGAGGTCGAGCCGGGGGTTGTCGAATTGCTTGGCCGGTTGCGCGAGGCCGGGTTGAAGCTGGCCGTGCACACCAACCGCAGCAATTACGCCATGCCCAATTTGGCTTATTTCAATTTGGACGGCTTTTTTGATCCGGTCATCACTGCGGAGAGCCACCCGCCCAAACCCAGCCCAGAGGGGGTTTTTGCCATTCTCAAGACTTGGGGCGTATCTGCAGCTGAAGTGGGCTTTGTGGGCGACAGCGAGCTGGACGCTTTGGCTGCGGGCGGAGCGCGGATCCCGTTTTTCGCATACAAAAACAGCAGATTGGCTGCGGATATCCACGTAACGGATTTTGGCAACCTGTCCGCGGCTTTACGCGAATACCTGGCCTCATGACCAGACAATTTTCCTGCTTGACGGAAATAGCGCAACGTGTAGATTTTGAGTTGTAAACAAGCGGCATTTTTTATCGGCCGTGCTGTAACTTAAACATAAGCCCCGTTTGACGGGCAGCGGAAAAAATATGTATATTCTTGCCAACTTGCTTTCCGCGGTGGCTATGGTGCTGGGCGCGATCCTTGAATTTTATTTCTGGGTGGTCATTATCGCGGCGGTGCTGTCCTGGTTCCATCCTGACCCTTACAATCCCCTGGTGCGCATCCTGCATTCGATTACGGAGCCGGTGTTTTACCGGTTGCGGAAATGGCTGCCTTTTTTATATGTCAATGGCCTTGATCTTTCGCCCATTGTGGTGCTTTTGCTTATTAAATTCATACAGGTGGGAGTTATTTCCTCCCTGGCCGAATATGCCGCCAGACTCAAAATTGCCGGCGGTCTCGGCTGAATAAGGAAGCTCTATGTCTGTTAGTCGTATTGATGTGCTTAACCGTTCTTTTGCCAAGTCCTTGCGAGGGTATGATACCGACGAGGTTGACGCCTTTTTGCAGGAAATTGCGGAAACCTTGGGCCGCTTAAGCGAGGAGCGCACCCTGCTGACGAATCGGGTGTCTCTTCTGGAAGCGGAACTGGTTTCGTTCAGAGAGCGGGAAAGCACCTTGCGCGATACATTAATGACCACCCAGCGCATGACCGAGGGGCTTAAAGCCACGGCGCAGCGCGAAGCGCAGGTCATTGTCTCCGAGGCGCAGGCCAGAGCGGAGAACATTATCAACCAGAGCGGTTTGAAATTGGCGCGGCTGCAGGAGTCCATTCTCAACGCCAAAAAGATGAAAGCGCAACTGTCCATGCGGCTGCGCTCCGTGGCCGAAGAGCATCTGCGTCTTCTGGACATGGATAGAGAAGATGACGATTCTGAATATGGCTCAGGCAAAGAGGGCGCGGAGTGAGTTCGGCCTTCTGAAAAGGTTCCAGCGTTAATTACGCGCGTCGGTTAAACGGACCGGAGCGGTATTTGATTTGGCAGGGAAAGCTTTAGCAAAGGAGTAAACAAGATGCCGGAAAAAAACATTGAATTGCTGGTGGAGAAATATTCTGACCAAGATCCTGAGCTCAAGGTTTTGTGGGATGAGCACGTGCTGTTTAAAAAGCAGATTCTTAAGCTGGAAGGCAAACCATATCGTACGCCTGTGGAAGAGCAAGAGTTGCGCGTTCTTAAAAAGCAAAAGCTGGAAGGCAAAACCAGGCTGTACGCCAAATTGGATAAGTTTGAACAAGTGGAATAAGTTTCATGCAACTCAATGGTGCGCAAATATTTCTGGAGTGCCTTAAACAGGAGGGCATCGATCTGATTTTCGGATATCCGGGAGGAGTAATTCTGGATATTTACGATCTGCTGCCTGAAGCCGGCGTGAGACATGTGCTGGTGCGGCACGAGCAGGCCGCTGTGCATGCGGCGGATGGCTATGCCCGCGCTTCCGGCCGGGTGGGCGTCGCCCTGGTCACTTCAGGTCCGGGTGCGACCAATACGGTCACCGCCATTGCCACCGCCGCCGCGGACTCCATTCCTGTGGTGATCTTCACCGGGCAGGTTTCCACCGGCCTGATCGGCAATGATGCCTTTCAGGAAGTGGATATTGTGGGCATTACCCGCCCGTGCACCAAACATAACTACCTGGTTCGCGATGTAAGTGAGTTGGCTCGGGTGGTTAAGCAGGCTTTTTATCTGGCTGCTTCCGGGCGACCTGGGCCGGTACTCGTTGATTTGCCGCGTAATGTGCTTACCGGCACGGCGGAATTCGCCTATCCGGAAACCGTGCACATGCGTGGTTACAACCCCAATTATAAACCCAATCATCAACAGTTGAAAAAGGCCGCCGAAGCGCTGCTTACGGCTCGGCGGCCGCTTTTTCTCGTGGGCGGAGGAGCGGTGATGTCCGGCGCCGGGGCGCTGATTACAGATCTCGCCCACGACCTTAATATTCCCGCGACCTCCACTTTGATGGGCCTGGGCGCATTTCCGGGCGATGATCCGTTGCATCTGGGCATGCTCGGCATGCACGGCGCCTATGCGGCCAATAAGGCCATAAGCCGGTGCGATGTGCTTGTTGCCGTGGGCGTGCGCTTTGACGACCGGGTGACCGGGCGGGT
>CBDTYX010000052.1:0-10115 GCA_965364745.1 uncultured Desulfovibrionaceae bacterium
CAAGTGTGCGGCTTGCGGCAAATGCAGCCGCGCCTGCCCGGTCAACGCCCTGCATACGCCTGACGCGTCGGGTGAAGCCGAGGTCGTAAGTAGGAAACTTCGCATCCCTCCGGAGCTGCGCGAGGATATCTGCCTGGGCTGCGGGGTGTGCGTGCGCGGTTGCCCGAGAGGCTGCTTGAAACTCGTGCGCCGGCCGGGCCGGACCATTACGCCTCTGAACACCGCGCACCGGGTGGTGCTTATGGCCACAGAACGCGGTGTGCTGCAAAATCTGATTTTCGACAACCAGGTGCTGTTCAGTCACAGGCTGGCCGCCGCCGTGCTGGGCGCGGTGCTCAGGCTCCCGCCCGTGGCCCGGAACCTGGCTCAAAAACAGCTCAAATCCCGCTATGTGGAACGTATGCTGGCTAAGATGTAGGTTAATATAAAAAATACTTCCCGCCCCAATCAGGGTTCAGGAGGGGAGAGGGTCCCCCTCTCCCGGCGCAGCTCCGGCCAGACCGTCTTACAACCCGCCGCGGCCGCCCTGGGTGTAGTACCATTTGTACAGGGCTTGCTGGGCGGGATCTTCCGGGTAATAGCGCAGGTCAAAGGAAAATTTTGTTTCCGGGGTGCTGAAGAAAAAGAGGCCGCCGCGGGTCATGCCCAGGTCATAGCGCTTGTCGGCAATGAACAGGCTTTTGCCGTAATAGGTGCTTTGTTCGGGCAGAGCCAGTAGATCGCCCAGAGTTGGGGCGATATCCACGGCCGAGGCCAGGGTGTGGCGGTTGATGCTTTGCAGGGGGGCGAGGTCGCGCGAGACGAAGACCAGAGGAATGTGGCGGTTGCCGAAGCGTTTTTCAGGCAGGTGCGCGGCCGCCATTTCGCCGCCGTGGGTGATTTGGTGGTCCGCGCCGATGATGAGCAAGGTGCGCGCATCAAGCAGGCCTTCGGCTTCAAGGCCGGTGACGAAGGTTTGCAGGGCCTGGTCGGTGGCGTAGAAGGCTCGGGTTAAGGGCGTGTCGCCGATGCCGGGTGGCGGCTTGAGGTCGCTGTAAAATGGGGGGTGGGTATTGATGCTGCACAGGATGGTGATGGTTTTTTCCGCCTTGTGCGCTTTCAGCCAGATGAGGGCTTTTTCGAAAATGCGCTCATCGGTGTCGCCCCAGGGAAAGCCGGTGTTTTGCGGGGGCAGGCCCATGGTTTGCTCTTTGCCGTAAATTTCGTCCACTTGCATGGTGTTCAGGTAGGTTTTGAACTTGCTGCGAAAATAGACGCTGGCGCCCATGAAATAGGCGGACCTGTAGCCGCCGTGCTCTCTGGCCAGACTGAAGATGGTATGGGGGGTGAATCCGGCCGCATCATCGCCGCCGAAATTGGGGCGTCCGGCAAAAGCGGCGTAGATGCCTTCGTCGGTGGTGAAGGCCGAGGACTGGAAGTTGCTTAAAAAGATATTGGCCGGATCGCTGAGCAGGGAGAAGTAAAAGGGCATGACGCAGGCGCCGGGCTCCTCCACTTTGCAGCGCAGAAAGTCGTAGGACAGAGATTCAAGAAATACATAGATGATCCGGTCGTAGGCGGCCTGAGCCAGGGGGGCGGCCTGCTTGCGGTCCAACACGCCGAAAGACTCAAGAAAGGCCAGGTCTTGCGAAGTATATGCATAATCGGACAGGTCGGCGGCTGTCGGCGGGAGCAGGGCTTCGGCCAGGTTGCGTATGGCGCTGTCCGCGATGATGATGAGGGCGGCGTCGCGTTCCATATTGATTTCATCGGTGAGGTAGTCGCCGCTTTTGGGAATTTGGGGGGCTGCGCTGCAGAGAAGCAACGCAAGAGAAATCGCGCCAAGAACCGCTCCGGGCCAGGCGCGTCTGGAGCGGCCGGGCAGTTTTCTGAACAGAATTTGAAATCCGGCCAGACAGGCCAGGCAGACGGCCAGGGCCATGATGGTGAAATCAAGGCGGACCAGCAGGGCGGCCGGGTCGGTATTTTCAAATAGGGCCCGCTGCACGCGGAAAAAAGTTTCCTTAATATAGACCACATCCAGGGCGTTGAAAAACAGGAGTACGGCTGCCGTCAGCCCGGCTGCGGTTTTGCCGCCGCGCAGGCCGGTGAGGAAAAGAAACGGGACCAGAAAGGTGAAATCTTTAAGCGCGCCCAGGATTGCGGCCAAATAAGATTGTCCGTTGGCGGCCAGCAGAAAATCGCCCGCCATAATCAGACGGCAGAGAATAAGCAGCCCCAGAAGTACGGCAAAAGCCGGTCTGCGCCACAACACCGTAAAGCACAGCCCTGCGCAGAGCAGCGCGACGGGCCAGGCCAGAGCGGCAGGAAAGGGAAAGAGGAGGCTGAGCATGTGCAGTCCTATGGCCTATAACGCTCTGGATGTCCAGTTATTGGGCGTGATTCTGGGATTATTGTTTGAGTCTAGATTTGATTTCGTTTAGGGTGACGCAGGACGCGAATATTTTATTAGAGCATTTTTCAGTTGAAATAATCTATCGGCAAAATGCTCCGGCGGTGGGGAGCAACGCAAAACCCCGCCCCAAAGGTCATAGGCAAAATTCACTTTGCGGTCAGGCGTCTTTGTAAAGCGAAAAATGCGCCGAGGAGGAGCGGTAAACCCTATGCATAAAACAGTAGCGGCCTTTCGGGGTATGGTGGTCGCGCCGCATTATCTGGCGGCGGAAGCGGGATTGAACATTTTGCGCGAAGGCGGCAATGCGGTTGAGGCCGCAGTAGCCACAGCCGCTACGTTGGCCGTGGTTTACCCGCATATGACCGGCCTGGGCGGCGACGCCTTCTGGACTATCCACGATCCGGCCTCAGGACGGGTGATGTGTGTTGACGGCTCGGGCTTGTCCGGCAGTCGGATTGGTCCGGAATATCTGCGTGACCGCGGGCATACCGCCCTGCCGCAACGCGGGCCGGAGGCCATGCTGACCTGCCCCGGCGCGGTGTCCGGTTGGAGCAAGGCTCTCGAGCTGGCTCGCGACTGGAGCGGGCCGCTGCCTCTGGATCGTTTGCTGGAAGAAGCGGCTTATTATGCCGAACACGGCTATCCGGTAAGCGGCGGGCAGGCGGCTTATCTGGCTGAGAAGGCGGAGGAGCTGCGCGGCCAGCCCGGTTTCAGCGCGCATTTTTTAAACAGCGGCCAGGCGCCCAGGCCGCACAGCCGGCATACGCAGCCCGCTTTGGCCCGCACCTTGCGGCGTCTGGGCCTGGAGGGTCTGGATTCTTTTTATCGGGGGAGCCTTGCGCGCAGTATTGCCGCTGAACTTGCCCAACTCGGCGCGCCGCTCACTTTGGATGATCTGGCGGCGCAACATGGGCTTATTGCCGCGCCTTTGGAGGTCGCGGTCAGCGGCGCGCGCATTTACAATACGCCGCCGCCGTCGCAAGGCGTAGCCTCGTTGCTCATTTTAGGCATATATGACGCGCTGATCGCCGCAGCAAAGCAAGAGGGCGGGGCGGGCCGGGCCGACGGTTTCGCCCTGGTCCATGATTTGGTGGAGTGCACCAAACAAGCTTTTTTGTTGCGCGACGCGCACGTGGCCGACCCCAGCCATTTACGGCAGGATATGCAGGACTTGCTTAAGCCTGAGCGTATGCGCCGGCTGGCCGCCGCTGTGGACAGAAGACAGGCCGCGCCCTGGCAGACCGGCCCCGGCGCCGGGGATACGGTCTGGTTCGGGATCGTTGACCATGCGGGCCGGGCCGTGAGCTGCATTCAGAGCATTTATTTTGAATTCGGCAGCGGCGTGGTGCTGCCCGAGACGGGCCTGACCTGGCATAACCGGGGCCTGGGCTTCAGCCTGGACCCGGCTCACCCCAACCACATCGGCCCGCGCAAGCGCCCCTTCCATACTTTGAATCCGGCTCTGGCCATATTTAATGACGGTCGGGTTATGCCTTACGGCTGCATGGGCGGGGAAGGGCAGCCGCAGTCCCAGGCCGCGGTGTTTGCCCGCTATGCCTGGCTTGATTATGACCTGCAGGCGGCCATAACCGCCCCGCGTTGGGTGCTGGGCCGCACCTGGGGCGACAGTGACGCCAGCTTGAAAATCGAGAATGACTTTTCTCCGGAAATTATCCGCGCCCTTAAGGAAGCCGGGCACGTGGTTACCGAGCTTGAGGCGCTTAACGATCTTATGGGTCACGCCGGGGCGCTGGTGCGGCATCCGGACGGGCTGATTGAGGGTGCGTCCGATCCGCGTTGCGACGGCCTGGCCGCCGCGTATTAATTAAAAATGGAGCAAAAGGCGTTTATCGCCTAACCCGTATATATGAATATTCTGTATACCAATTTTCATCGCGAAGACGGCGGCGGGCACACCACATACATACTTTCTCTGCTTAAAGACAGCAGACATAATACTTTCGTGGCCTGCCCGCCTACGAGCATGCTGTATAAACTTCTGGAGGAGCAGCGATACAAAAATCTCATTCCCATGGAGTTTCCGGGTAAACTCAAGCACTTTAGTCAGGTGGTCAAAAATGCTTTAAAGCTCAAGCGGGCCATTGTGCAACACAAAATCGACATTGTGCACACCAACGGCTCACCGGACAACAGAATGGCCTTTTACGCCAAGCCGCTTGCTTCCAGAAAATTCAAAATAGTTTTTACCAAGCATAATACCATCAAAATCAAGAATGCAGTTTCCAGGCTGCGGTTGAACAAACTTAATGCGGCCACCATTTTTGTAGGGGATTTTCTGGAGTATTTGGGGCTGGATAAAAACAATCCCCGTTTCCATGTCATTCCCAACTGCATCGACCTTGAATATTGGCGGCGCAAAACGCCGAGCAGCACCGGGAGCCAGCTCACACTGATCAGCAATGCCGGCGCCAGCAAGCATAAAGGCTGGCACCATCTCATGGAGGCTATTGCCGGTTTGCCGGAAGCGGATCGGCAGCGGTTGTCCGTAGTCATGCTGGCCAGGCACGAGCCGGAGATGGCCGAAGAACTGGCCGCAGCCGGTCAGATTTGCGAGTTTCGTTTCCCCGGTTTTTTAACTGACGCGCGTTCTGAATTGGAGAAGGCCGACATCGGCTTTGTGCTTTCCTATAAAGAAGCTTGCAGCTTTGCCTGCCGGGAAATGCTGGCCATGGGTCTGCCGGTGATAACCAGTGATTTTATGGTCTTGGTGCGGAATATTGACGAAAGCTGCGGTTGGGTGACCAAAACCAAAGACGCCGCTTCTATACGGAAAGTGCTGCGCGTAATTTTGGATATGCCGCCGGAGCGACTGAACGCCATGAAGCTGGCGGCTAGACGCAAGGCGGAAGCCGAGTTCTCCATTACCGATATGCTTGAGCAAACCGACAAAGTTTATACTGAAATTATGAAAAAGTAAGCGTTGCGGTTTGTGCAAGGAACACTGCGCTAGAGGCGCATTTTAAGATACAGAGCGCCGAGCAGCGGCCGACTGTACAGGCGTAGCCGGCTAAGCAGCCAGGAGTCAGTTCGATTTTTGACCTTGAAGCGGCCGACCGCCAAAGGCGCACCGGGGCGGTTTATGCCCAGTTTGGTGGTGTAAAACACTTCAAACCCGGCGGCCAGGCCCGCTTGTTTTGCTTCTTCGCAAAAAGCGCCCCATGGCCAACAAAAGCTTCTGACTTTATGCCCTAACTCACGACTAAGCACCGCCTGACTGCGCTCCATGACTTCACCCAGACGCAGGCGCTGCGCGCTGGGGCTTTCAAATTCGCCCAGGTTGCCTTTGTGCTTTTCCACCAGGCGTTCAAGCTTTTCCACGTTGGCCGGGGATTGAAAAAATTCCAGCGCAGCGCCGTCTTCCTGGGGCACAAGTTTTTTTATGGCTTCGGTCATTTCTGGGGAAGGGATAAAGGCGCGGTTTGCCAATTCGGGCACGCGGTCAAACTCAGGCAGGCCCCAGAAGGACGGAGGTACGGTACGGCAAAATGTGCGCAGTTGTTCCTTGGGGCGCACAAAGCCGGAAAAGGCGGGCCCGGCAAACACCTGTTCATGCCGGGTAGAGTGAGCGGCGACGGATATGACCCCGCTTTTTTCCATGAGCCTGGCTTCATCCCAGTTAAAGAACAAGTCGCGCCGTACGGTGTGCCCAAGCGCGCCCTTGTGCAGCAATTTGTCGACCATGGGCAGGTCTTCCCTTGTGCAGTCGCCGTTCCAGACATCTTCAATGGTCCGGCGTAGCAGGCTTTGCCCGGCCTGCGTTCGCGCCTCGCAGTCCCGTTGATCTGCGCTGATCCTGTCGGCCACAGCAAAAATAACGCCTTTATGCCCGTATTTGCGCAGTATCGGCCAGGCGTAAACGTAGTTGTCCAAAAAGCCGTCATCAAAAGTCATTAGAAAAGATTTTTCCGGCAGCGGGGCGCTGTTGATGAGAAATTCCTCAGCCTCGGCAAGACCGATGCCGAACCAGCCTTTTTCCGCCAGGCTTCGGCATTGTTCCTCAAAAATGGCCGGACGCACGGAAAGATGGCTGGCGTCATTGCTGACGAGGTGGTGCATGAGCACAGGGAGACTTTTTAAGTGGTTTTTTTTCATAATAATTATGATTTTAGATAGCTTTAAAAAGAAGCTGCAGCATCCAAAATCAAGAACGCTTAAGCTGACGATTTCAAGAGCGTTGCGTAAATAAATCGGCTATCAGATTTCCAGCAAGGTCGTCTTATTTTGTCCGGGGGAAGAGTTTTCTTCCGGCAGGCGTTTTTGGGCCGGAAGTGTTAATCCGTCGATAAGCCCCATAGCCAGGAAGAAGAACGCGGAATTCCAACTGCGGTGAAAGCCGTACCCGCCAAGCCCGTTGATCCAGTATAGAATGAACATCAGCAGCGGAGCGAGAGCCAGGGGATATTTTTTGATGCCGCCATAAATAGTGCGCGCGGAAAGCACTAAAAATACCAGAAGTCCTGCCAGTCCGGTTTCCACCATAATGCCCAGAATAATCTGGTGTGCATTCCAGAAAACGTATTGCGCCCGGATATCCGGAAAGCGCATGGCATTTTCCGGCAAATTCAGGTGCGCCTCCAGGGTTTGGCGGAAACTGTCCACTCCAAAACCGAACAGCGGCGATTTTTGGAAAACCTCCCAAGCGGCTTGCCAGATATCTTCGCGGCCGTTGAGCAGAAAATCCCAGGAGCCCCTAGTGATCGTGGAAACTATTCTTTCACCGCCCAGCGCCGCTCCTGCGGCTAAAACTGCTCCGACCACAATTAGTATCAGTATTCCCTGCTTGCGGGAATGTTTGAAGAAAAAGAACATGGCGACACAGACCGTGCCGACCAAGGAGAAAACAGCCGCGCGAGATTGACTGTACCAACACAGAATAGTCAAGATCGCCAACAGGGCTAATAAAATAAATTTTGCGCGCTGCTTGACCATGGGAAGCAGTCCCATACTGACAGCTGCGCCTAGCGCGGTGATCAGGCCATAGCGGTTAGGGCTGTCATCATACATTTTAAGCTTAGCGCCGTTCATGAAAAGAGCATTAAGCGTTCCTGCGTCGAAGTATTCCCAAAGCAACATGCAGATTGAGGCCGTAGCGCAGACTGCGGGCAACAACAAGAGGATAAATACGGCTTTGCGGTCCAGAGAGGTTGAAGCCGCGCAGCCGATACCCAGGCAGATGATCCAATCAAAGGTTTTAAGCCCTTCACCGCCATAGTCGGTGAAGTACCACGAAGCGAGCGCTATGAGCGGGAAGCACAGGGCGATATGTAGTTGTGTGGAAGTTAACAGGCGATGCCGGAGGTTGGCATCAAAATAGAGTTGTATGATTACGCCGAGTAAAGCAATGGTTCTTGCTTCTTTTACACTCCATTCCAGAGCCAGGCTGGTTAGAAAAATGCTGTAGCAACCCGGGAATGTGTATGTGCGCATCCAGGCTGTAAAAGTAGTTGCTGGGATCATTTTTGCTTTTGTAACCGCCCAAGAATATTGTCTTTAATAATTGGCAAGACCGGGAAGATAAGGTATCTCCTTTTTCCGGTCAAAATTTATAATGGTTTACAAACGGATTGGCAATTGTTTTAAGCCTGCCCCCGCGCTCGCTGGTGTTAACAATTTGCGGTGGCGTTCAGGATCTGAAAATAAAAGGTGCGGCGAAAAGTAGAAGATGAAGATTATTTACGCTAAAAAATTTCGTTTTCCCAATGAATCCGCCAATGCGATCCAAGCGCTGAACATGTTGGAGGCTTTTTCTGCATGCGCGGATCAGGTCTGTTCATTTTTTTCTTTTGACAGCAGCCTGGCAGGCGCTCCGGAGTCATTTTTGCGGACAGCTTATGGGCGGGAACCCGGTAAGTTGGGCGCGTATACGGTTGCGCCGCCGGCGTCGCGCGGGTTGCGTTATTCCCTGTGGCTGGCGCGGCATGTTATATCCGCTAAACGAACATCGCTTATTTATGCGCGGGAGGTTTCAGAGGCCAGGCGGGCGCTGTGGTTTCGCCATTTACATCTACCGGCGCTGCCCCTTTTTTATGAAGCGCATAAGTTTAATCTCGGCAATCAGGATTCGCCGCTTTGCCTGGAAGATAAAAGGAAAGAAATCAATAGATTTTTATCACGGGTAAACGGAGTGATCTTTATTGATAAAACATTGCAAGAACACGCTATGGAGCAATTTAAATTCCATGCGCCTTCATATGTGGCTTCCGCCGGTGTTGATGTAGCTATGTTTAGCCGGCGCGCGGCCGAGTTGCCTTCATCTGAAGTGCTTGTCGGGTATTTTGGGAAAATGGTTGAGGAAAAAGGGGTTATGCTGCTCGCAGAAACCTTGCGTTTTTTGCCGGAACGCTACCGTATCCGTTTTATTGGCAGTGTAAGTGAAAACAATAAATCCATTTTATTGCGCGTGGCCGGCGCCGGCGCATCGCGGGTCGAATTCACCGGCAGGGTGCAACATACGGAACTTGTAAAGGCTATGGCGGGTGTGCATATTTCCGTAGTTCCTCAAATTTTGAATGATCAGTTCTTTTCTCCTCTTAAGCTGCTGGAGTCTATGGCCATGGGCCTGCCGCTTGTCTGCACGCCCATACCGCACTTAAAGCATGCTTTGCAGGACGGAAAACACGCTTTGTTTGCCGAAGATATGTCCCCGGAAGCCCTGGCCAAGGCCATTAAAACCTTGGGCGACTCGCCCGCGCTGATGGAGAGCATGCAGCGGGAAAACAGGGCTTATGCCGAGCAGTTTTCCTGGGAAAAGCGCGCGCAGGGGATTGTGGAATTCATGAGGGATGTAATCTCAAAAAAAATGGTCCGGTAGAGCCTTTCTCGTGACTAGGCTGCGGTTTGAAGATCGATTTCGCTGCCGGAAGGAAGCGAATTGATACGAGCCGGACTTTAACCTTCAGGATAATATACAGCGCTTAAGCACAAGCCTCGGGCCGGGGCTGTAGCCGGAGAGAGGCCTCGATCGCCGGAGGCGATAAGGCCCGGCACATCCGCGCCGGCTAATTTGCCGCGCCCGACTTCCACCAGCAGCCCCATAATATTTCGAACCATCTGTTTAAGGAAGCCGTCTCCTTCTATCCGCCAACAAATGAAGTTTCCGTTCCAGGTTGGGTCGGGATCCACATAGCAGGCAATGGAATAGATGGTGCGGACAGTGTTTTGTTGTGGCGTGCCTATGTTTTGCAAAGCGGCAAAGTTGTGTTTGCCGATGAGGTGCACGGCGGCCTTTTTCATGGCTGTAAGGTTCAGCGGTCCGGTGTTCCAGACAAACTCGCGCAGCCTCGGCGGGGTAAAGGCGCGGTTGAGCCATAGGGAATAGGTGTAAGCTTTGTGCGTGCAACTGTATTGGGCATGAAAATCATCGCTTACAAACCTGGCGTCCAGAACGGCGACATCCGGCGGCAGTTGAGCGTTGATGGCGCGCAGCCAGTCAATTTCTGTTTTTTCTTCCGGAATATCCACATGGGCGGCCTGGCCATCGGCATGGACGCCGGAATCCGTGCGCCCGGCGCCGTGCACTTTTACTGTGCGCCCTGCAATACGGCTGATCGCGGCTTCGATTTCCGCCTGCACAGTGCGCGGCTCGGGGTAGTGCGGGTGGGCCTGCACTTGCCAGCCTTTAAAATGAGTGCCCACATAGGCGATGGTTAATTTCAGGCGCATGCGGCGGGCGATTTCCAGCTAAAGTGTTTTTCCGAAA
>CBDTYX010000053.1:0-9989 GCA_965364745.1 uncultured Desulfovibrionaceae bacterium
CAGCATCGCCGCAAGACCGGGTCTGTGTCGCCACCGCGCCAAGGCCGCCCGCCGCTCCAGCACCGGCTGTTTCAGGCACGCCCTTTTTGCCCGTGGCCTTTTCCGCCTTTTCGGCGAACACGGCCAGGGCAGCATCCAGTTGCGCTACCTGTTCTGCGGAGGCGCCCTTTTGCGGACCGAACACTGCGGAAGCGCCACGCGGGCCGCAAAGGGGGTTATCCACATCGCAGGCCACCCGAAACGTGGTTGCGGCAAGGCGGGGGTCAAGCTCGGAGATATCAATGGAGGCTAATTTCGCCAAGGCGGCGCCGCCGGGTTTAAGCTCCTGACCCGCTGCATCAAGGAACCGGACTCCAAGGGCTCTTGCGAAGCCTGAACCGCCATCGTTGGTGGCGCTGCCGCCTATGCCGAGGATAATGGTCTCGGCTCCGGCGTCCAAGGCTGCTTTGACCAATTCACCTGTGCCGAAGGTGCAAGAATTCATGGCATCGCGTTTATCCTGATCAAGCAAGGGTAAACCGGACGCTGCAGCCATTTCGATAACTGCTGTTTTACCTTTATCGAGCAGGCCCCAGCGGGCGGTTGTGGGATCGCCCAAGGGCCCCCTAACAATAGTTTCCATGAATGTCCCGCCCATTGCCTCTACAAATGCCTCAACGGTGCCTTCACCCCCATCGGCAATGGGAATTAGATCAAACCGCGCCTCTGAAAAAACCCGACGGGCTCCGGTATGCATGGCTCTTGCCACATCCGGAGCGGAAAGGCTTCCTTTATATGAATCAGGCGCGATGACGATTAACATGCTGCCCTCCAAATGTATTGCCCGGAAGCAAACACAATGCTTAACCTCGTTTTACCTCTACCTTAGCCATTTTTTCATAGTAGCGAACAAGTGCGCTGTGATCCGCGCCGCCCAGGTCTTCGACTTTCAGAGCCTGCATCATTTCCATCACTGCGGCGGAAAGGGGAAGAGGCACATTCACGCCGTGACCTGTTTCAAGAATGTTGCCCATATCTTTAATATGCAAGTCGATTTTAAAGCCTGGCTTTATATTCCGGTCGAGCATCATAGGGCCTTTGGCCTCCATAACCGTGGAGCCGGCCAGGCCGCCCCTGATGGCCTGAAACACCAGTTCAGGGTCAACGCCGGCCTTGGCGGAAAGGGTCATGGCTTCGGCCAAAGCCGCGATATTAATAGCCACTACAATCTGGTTGGCTAATTTGGCGATGTTGCCCGCCCCGATTTCACCCACCCGAACCACTGAGGCGGCCATGGCATCCAGCACGAGTTTGGCTTCATCAAAGTCTTTTTGCGCGCCGCCAACCATTACAGAGAGCGTGCCGTCTATCGCCTTGGGTTCCCCGCCGCTAACCGGGGCATCTAACATGCGGATGTTTTTGGCCTTAAGCGCATCGTGAATTTCACGGGCGGCCAAAGGGGCGATGGAAGACATATCCACCAGCAGCGTGCCGGGTTCAGCGTTGTCAGCAATGCCTCCAGCATCAAGAGCCACTTGACGGACTTGAGGCGAGTTCGGCAACATAGTAATAATGAAAGAGCATGCCGCAGCCACGTCCGCAATGGAAGCCGCGCCTTTTGCTCCGGCAGCCGCAACTTCATCCACATTAGGTTTGTTCAGATCAAAGCATACAACTTCGTGTCCCGCCTTAAGCAGGTTTTTGCTCATGGGCTTGCCCATAATGCCGAGGCCGATGAATCCTACTTTCATACTGCTGTCTCCTTGCTGCTTAGTTAAGATTATTTCCGCTTAAACAAACATGGCCCGGGCCATTTATTTCTTATACCGCAAGAACCACCCAAACTCTGCTGCAGCGCCTCTGGCAGAGTTGCGCCGACAACCGACGCGGCTGCCATGGTCCGGACCATTAACCATCGCAATGATTTACGCACAACAACATATTGCATTTATTAACTAACATCTCTGTAAGGCAAATAACTTCTGCTCTGCCGGCAGACCACGCCAAACCGAAAGACGAAGCCTGACTATTATTAGGACATGCGCGCGGGGTATAAATGTCAATTTATTACAACAAGCTCATACCGGCAGCGCAGATAACGGCCGCGCACAGGATCGGCCAGCTCTGCTTCAAAACAGTCCGTGAAGGGCATACCTTCTACAAGGCATGGGATAGTGCCGCCGAACATGACAAAACCGTCATGGGGCTCGCAGCCGCAGTCTTGAATGAGCAAACGGAGCATATCTTCCGGCTTCAGAATGTTGGCGAGATTCCCTTCCTGGTAAAGCCGCGCCCTGCTTTTCCCAATCCAGGACCGCAGGATAAGCGAGTCCAAGTGGTCGGCAATATCGGCAAGACGCCAGATGTCGCGGGAAATCTGATTCGGATATAGGTGCTTGCTTTTGGCCGCATCCAACGCCTCAACCCGTTTGTCGAAGACATCGCTCCCGCAGCCGATAAACCATTCGCCCCGCGCGCGGAGCAAAACAAATTCGGCCTCACCGGAGCAGTCCTTATCCAGTATTCTGATGTTGGAAGCCACCGACAGCAAGTTAGGATCTTTTCTGAAAAAACAAGGCGTCTTTTTGGGGGCAGGAATGCCTGCCGCCTTCATCTCAGCAATATGCCCGGCCACTGATGCCGTATCGCGTCCCGTATAGCCGGCGTTGATCAGAAGTTCCGCGCAAAACTCCAAGGGGGTGTTCATATCCCCATTGATATGAAATATCAGGTTGGCCATGTAAGTATTCCCGGTTTTGACTTGCGGCAGGGCGGTTGCCCCATATGACTCCATGGGGTTCCTCGCCCTGCCGTTCTTACCTTTGCTGTTGTAACGCTATTTGCCGAGCGCTTTTATTTCTTCCTGCAGGGTGTACATAATTTCCGTGCCCGTCTTGCCCAGAATGGGCTCAAGGCTCTTTCGGTGTTGGTCATTAAATTCGCGGAATGCCGCCCGTTCTTCCGGAGTCAGCGTTACGACTTCCATGCCCATCTCATCTTTAATTTTCCTTAGCAGACCGTCGGTATAATCTTTAATGAAGACTTCAAAATCTTCATCAAGTTCATTGAAAATCTCCGTGAGCATCTGCTGCACATCGGCGGGCAGACTGCTGTAAAAGGCCGGATTGACCACGCAGGTCATAATGAATGAATAATGATTGGACACCGTCAGAACTTTCTGGACTTCGTTCAGCTTGAGCTCTTCAATAGGGGTGAGGTCATTTTCCTGGGCTTCAACCAATCCGAGCTGCAGCGCGCTGTAGAGCTCCGCATAGTTCACCGCTGTAGGGTTAGCCCCGTAAAGTTTATATATTTCAATCAGAATGGGCGCAGGCACCGTGCGCATTTTCAAGCCTTTAAAATCCGCCAGAGTCCGGAAAGGCTTGTTGCCTGTCCAGTTAACAAAGCCTTTCTGGAAATGCAGCATGACCTGCATGCCGTTTTTCAGGAATTCCGCATTCATAATGTCCATGGCCTTGCCTTTCAACAATTTCCTGTTCAGAGCCATGTCGTCCGTCAGGAGAAAGTGAACGCGAAACAGTTGGCTTTCAGGCACGAACGAGCCAATGTATCCGGAATCGGCAATTGCGAATTCAACTCCGCCCTCCTGAAGCATTTCCAGGTTGGAGCTGCCATCGCCCAAAGTTCCAAGCGGAAAAATATCAACCTTGATATTTCCTCCGGACTTCTGCTCCACAAGATCTTTGAATTTCACGGCAAAAAAGTGATCGGAGCCGCGCTCTGTCTCGTTATGGGCTATTTTCCAGACAGCACTGTAGGAAGACTCAGCTTGCGCAGTTTGTCCGAACACGATGAGGGCCGCCAAGACAAAAAACAAATAGAATCTTTTCATGAATACGCCTCCATAAGGTTCAGGTTGCAAAATTAAACGTTCCAGCACTAGGCAATGCTTAAAACTTCGTCCTAAGCGTTAAGATCGATTCAGCGGAAAGCGTGGATTTCAGTGTGCTCACGGCGGCTTTGCCGTGCGCGAACCTGCCGCACGACGCTAAAATATTACACGTATTGGCGCCGCTTGAAGCGGCGTTACAGCAGAATTAACGATATCTGCGGAAAAAATATAATCAAAACGGATGAAATAGCTAAAATCGCTATATAAGGCGCTATACCGCGGATAACGTCCAGGTATGGTTTGTTGAACACAGCGCAGGCCGTAAAAATATTGGGGCCAAACGGAGGGGTGATGTTTCCCAACACAGCCTGCATGATGACTATGATGCCGAAGTGGACAGGGTCGATCCCCGCTTTTAAGACACTGGGGAGAAACATGGGGCACAGAATGATTATGAGTATGAAGGGGTCCACCAGAAGCGCGCCCAGGAAAAACATGAGGCTTGCGACCACAAGGATATAGAGGGCAGTGGGCTCAGGCCCCAGCAGTACAGGCAATATTTCCTGCGGCAGTCGCGCATAGCTGACCAACCAGGAGAGGACATTGCCGCCCGCGATGATGATGAACACAGCGGCGCTGACCATACCGGAGGAGACCGCTATCCTGCAAAGTGCCTTGACGTTGATCGTGCGGTACAGCAGCATTTCCAGGATTAATGCATAGAGTACGGCTGCTACGGCCGCTTCTGTCGGGGTGAGCAGGCCGGAATAGATGCCGCCCATGATGATGATGGGAAAGCCAAGGGTGGGGAGCGCCCGCTTCGTCACCCGGAACACGTCGCCCAGGGAGGCTCTGGGAAGCCGAGGCAGCTTGCCGTAAACGAAGAAGCTGTAACCGGCCAGCAGGATGAACACTAGAATACCGGGCAGAATTCCCGCTATGAAAATGTTGCCTATGGAGGTTCCGGTAACAACTCCGTACAAGATCATGCACGTGCCGGGCGGGATTAACATGGCGAGGCTGCAGGCGGCGGTAATCACCGCCAGGGCGTCTTTTTCCTTATATCCCCCTTGCAGAAGTTCCGGAAACATCGGCCGGCCGATGGCCACCAGAGTTGCCTGAGAGGAACCCGAAATCGCGCCGAACAGCAGGCACCCGGCGGCGGTGGCGATGCTCATGCCTCCCCGGATGTGGCGGACAAATACCCGCACAAGATCAATCAGCCTGTTCGCCGAATGCCCGTAACACATGATGTCGGCCGCAAAGATATACATCGGAATAGCGGTGTAGACGAAACTGTATATGCCGACGAGCATCTGCTGAACGATAAAGCCCTCCTGCATGTTGGGATAATATCCTTTCATGACCAGCAAAGGGGCGACAACCAGCGCCAGGAACATGGGAAGCCCCACCGCCAGGCACACTACTACTATGGTAAGCAGAATCCATCCCATGGCGGCTCCTTATGATCCTGTTTCATGCTCTTTAGTGTCGAGGCCGATCCAGACGGTATCGTGGTCCACCACATTCTTTACAGCGATGAGCACATACTGCACGCCGGCAAGAAAGAAGCCAAAAGGCACGGCGCAATAAACAATATACAGAGGCAAACGCAACACGGGCGAGACCCTATAGGTGTTATAGGTCTTAAGCACCCAGGCCCAGCCGAGCCAGGCCAGGTAGAACATCAGAAAGGCCGTCACGAGATAAGTGACAATGAGAAGTATTTTTTTGATTTTATGGGGGGCAAGATCTACAAGAATAGACATTCGGACATGCCTTCCCAGTCTTGCGCAATACGAAACGCCCACAAATGTCAAAACGATGAGCAGCATCAATCCGATTTCCTCGGCGGCGTTCCAGCTTATATTAAAAAGATTGCGGCTGAGGAAATTCCCACCTAAAACAGCCGCCATCAGCAGAACCGATCCGCCCACAAAAAAGCACTCCAGGCACTTGATGACGTGGTCGAGTACTTTAAGCGTTCTGACAAGCGTAGCTTTACCCATCGCACCTCCATGTTTCTTGCCGTAATTTACCTGAAACTGACGCGCTGAAAGCTCATCATGGTCGCCTGGCAGATGCAGCCGCATTCACATCAAATCGGCGCCATAGTTACGGATTTACGACGTTGACGGGCTTTCCGGCCAGAAAGCTCTCCAAGCTCTCTGCCGCTATGCTCATGCATCTGGCCAATGTCTCTATGGGCGCCCAGGCCATATGCGGCGTGATGAAGCAATTCTTGGCCTTGAGTAGCGGGCTTGAATCCGGCAGCGGTTCTTGGCAGGCAACGTCAAGGCCGGCCCCGTAAACCTTGCCGCTGTTTAAAGCCGACGCCAGCGCATTCTCGTCTATCAGAGCGCCTCTGGCGGTGTTTATGATGATAACGCCATCTTTCATGCGCGAGATGGTCTTTTCATTGATCATCCCGCGCGAGGCGCCGTTCAATGGACAGTGCAGAGAAATCACGTCCGAATTGGCGTATATTTCGTCGAGAGTCGCCGCCTTGTAAAACTCATTTTCAGGTGCAGGGCCTAGATTTCTTGAATAGGCCAACACTTTCATGCCGAGAGCCGCGGCTATACGCGCCGTTTTTTGGCCGATATTGCCGAATCCGATAATGCCTATGGTTTTGCCTAAAAGCTCCGTCAGCGGATGATTCCAGAAACACCATACCCCTCTGGAGCTCCATGCCCCGCCGCGAATC
The DNA here is from genome assembly GCA_965364745.1 of uncultured Desulfovibrionaceae bacterium. Lineage (GTDB taxonomy): Bacteria > Desulfobacterota > Desulfovibrionia > Desulfovibrionales > Desulfovibrionaceae > JAVBRZ01. The sequence continues at coordinate 6,540 of CBDTYX010000053.1, forward strand.
GCATCGGCATGCTCACCCACACGGTTGCAGATTTCCAGCAAATGCGCAATGGCCATTTGTGCCACGGCGGCGGTCCCGTAGCTCGGGACATTTACCACCGGGATGCCTCGGCTTTTGGCCGCTTCCACATCCACACAATTATACCCTGTGCCCAAAATGCCTATGTACCGCATCTCAGGACAAGCGTTGATGACAGCCTCGGACAGGGGTTGCTCGGCGATAATAACTATCTCAGCGCCTTTCGCCCTCTTTATTGTTTCGTTATCATTATCAGTTGGCCTATCATAAACAGTAAGATCTCCAAGCCTTTCAAAGCATTCCCAAGATAAATCTGCAGCGGTTAAGGGATACCCATCTAAGACAACTATCTTCATAACTATTCATTCCTCAATTCTACATAGACTTTCATAAAAATTATACCCTGTCAAGGGAGATTTACCAACGCGACTTTTATCCATCGCCTCCCTTTTCGCTCGGCAGCTTGCCGCCTGCCCGAAGCCGCTTTCCGACTCTCATTAAAATTGCATAGCGTACGCATTAAAAGCAACATCCGCTTAAAAACGACACCATGTCTGCGGGTTTACAACACCGGCAGGATTGCGGCCGATCAGATGGAGATGAACCGAGCATCTTCTCAAAACAAAAGACGCAGCGGCAAAGCCGGCGCGGTTACAGAGAAAAATAAGCTCGTCGGAGCATGAACAAAGAAAAAGTCCGCTCAGCTCTAAGGCTTTGCGGACTTTCTCGAACTTCTTTGGAAGTCTTGGTGGTGCCGAAGAAGGGACTCGAACCCTTACGCGCGTAACGCACTACCCCCTCAAGATAGCGTGTCTACCAGTTCCACCACTTCGGCGTGGAAGGGCTTCTAACCTTTTTTGCTTCGGTTTGGCAAGCTAAAATTTAAACAGCGCGCCTTTCGCAAATTGCGGCGCATGAGGCGTTTATACAAAGCAAAGCCGCCCGAAAGCGAGTCCTATCTGCCTTTTGCCCGCAAACCCAGGCAATTGCGAGCTTGCTTTTTCTTTCACAAAGTATAAGCTTCAAAAGCAGACATGGCCCGCCGGCCGAAATTTTACCCGACGCCGCGGGCCGGCAGTAAAAAACAGACCGGCCACCAACGCTTTGGGCATCAAGATGACCTCGAAAAAAAATCCTGCCCTTTCCACTGCTGCCAAGCAGCGACGCACCTGCCTGATTTCCCCCATGCGCCTTAAGCTCGCATTAGGGGCCGCTTTGTTGGTCATTTTAAGCTTCATCGCCACAAACATCGTCGTGTATGACAAAATCCGCGACGAACAAATTGAATACAGCTCACGCATTGCCGAAGAAAACGCCGCCCGCTTGAGCGACCGGATTAAAGCCAACATGGAGCAGGGCCTCGGCATCGCCCGTATTCTGGCCCTCACGGCCGAAAATATCCTGGCTGATAAAAATTCCCCCGCCCCGCGCGATTTTTTAAATAAACTGCTCAAAACCACCATATCCGAATACCCCACTTTTTTGGCCGCCTGGATGGCCATGGAGCCCGACGCCTTCTCTGAAGCGGACAGCACGCACGCCAAAAGCCAAGGCGCCGACTCTTCAGGGCGTTTTTTGCCCTACTGGACACTAGCCGGAGGTTTGCATGTCGAAACCTGCACCGACATGGAAAACCCCGAAACAGGCAATTATTACCAAATACCGAAACAAACCCGCAAAGCCTACATTGATTCGCCCAATACTTACGCCGTTAACAATCAAATGACCAATCTGGTGACCATCAGCGTGCCCATACTGGTTAACGGCCAATTTAAAGGCGTAGCCGGGGTTGATTTTTCTCTGGACAGTATTTCCAGGGCGGTTAAAGCCCTTGCCCCGGCGGGGCAAGGCTACGCCATGCTCATGACCAACACAGGCATTGCCGTTGCCCACGAAAATCCCAACATCATCGGCCTGGATATTTTCAAATACGACCGGGAACTCAATGAGCCGGCTTTGCTGCAAGCCATTCGCAGCGGCATGAATTACAACCGCGTAGTCAAAAAAGACGGCGTCAACTTTTATGAAATCTATATCCCCATCCGCTTTTCAGATATGTCCGGCAGTTGGACTCTTCTTCTGGCCTACCCTTTCCAGTCGCCCATGGAAAGCAACCCCACCGCGTTTATTCTGGCCGCCGCGCTCACGACTCTAGCCGCGGCCGCCATGCTTGCCTGGGCCTGGCTCATAGTCAAAAGACACCTTGCCAAAGTCGAATTGCTGTGCCAAAGGACAACTGCGCTGCTTAGTTACCCGCATACCGAACCTCTTGTTTTTCCGCCGGGCGACGAGTTGCATGGCTTAAGCCGGGCCATTGAATCCTTGGTTTATGACGAGAGGCACGAAGCTGATCCCCCGAATCACCGGGCCGGTTCACAATAAAAATGCCCCTGAATGTTATACGCAATGAGTCCCCGGCCGTATTCTCCCGAGCCGGCGCTTAAGAAGGAAAGCTTATGAGTAAGTATTACGATCCAGTGGAAGCCTTGCCCAGAAATGAACTTGAGGACTTACAACTGCACAAGCTGCAAAATCTCTTGCGCTATGTGGCTAAAAACTCGCCCTTCTATCGGAAAAAATTTGAAGATAACAAAATCAGGCCTGAAGACATTAAAACTTTGGCCGATTTTGCAAAAATTCCCTTTACTTACAAGCAAGACTTGCGCAATGAGTATCCTTACGGACTCCTGGCCGTGACCAAAGACGAGCTGGTGCGCCTGCATGCCTCTTCCGGCACCACAGGCGTGGCCACCGTTATTTTGCACACTCAGGAAGATATTGACGATTGGGCCGACCTCATGGCCCGCAGCTTCTATGCCGCCGGCGTGCGCCGCTCCGATATTCTGCAAAACATGTCCGGCTACGGCATGTTTACCGGAGGCCTCGGCATCCACTACGGCTCGGAGCGCCTGGGCTGCCTCACGGTGCCCTCGGGCCCCGGCAACACCAGCCGCCAGATCCAGTTCATTAAAGACTTCGGCACCACAGTGGTGCATATCATCCCATCTTACGCGCTGCATGTGGCTTCTTATCTGAACAAGCACAATATCGACCCCAGGTCGTTGCCCTGGCGCATCGCCCTTGTCGGCGCCGAACCGCATACCGAAGAAACCCGGCGCAAAGTGGAAAAATTCTTGGGAGTCAAAGCTTACAACAGCTACGGGTTGTCGGAAATGAACGGCCCCGGTGTGGCCTTTGAGTGCACGGAGCAAGACGGCATGCACCTTTGGGAAGATGCTTTTCTGGCCGAAATTGTGAACCCGGACACCAATGAACCCGTGCCCGACGGCGAACTGGGCGAACTCATCCTCACCTCCCTAAACCGCAAGGGCATGCCTCTTTTGCGCTACCGCACCCGCGACCTGACCCGCTTTTTGCCCGGCCAGTGCAAATGCGGCCGCACCCACCGCCGCATCGACCGCATCTTCGGCC
>CBDTYX010000054.1:0-9982 GCA_965364745.1 uncultured Desulfovibrionaceae bacterium
CCGGAGCCGCCGCCCCGGCGGGCATAATACAGCCCCTTGGCGCTGACCATTTCCGTGCACGCGGCCGCCGCGCCGTTTTCCCGGCACAGCAGCCTGAAAGGCAAATCAGAATAGCCGGCCAGCGGAGCCAGCCAGGGGCGATTTGGGCCTATGGGCGGCAAGGCTAAGCTATTAAAAACCGGTTTGGACAAAGACAAAAAAGCTCCTATTATAGTATTTTGCCGGTAAATTACCGACGAACACAACCCTTTACTTTATGCGCGGATATGTCAATAAGCAAACAGACAAGGACACGCTTAGAATTATTTTTGCAGCAAGGAGCAACACATGTCGTCCAAACCTTATACTTCCGTGCCTATGCTTCCCGGCCCTGTAACCGTGCCCGATTCCGTTTTGGAGATCATGCGCCGCGATTACGGCACTGATGATTTTGATGAAGCATATCTGGAGCTGTATAAAGCCACAGGGGAAAATTTGGCCTTATTGGCTGAAACCACCCATGATGTGGCCATCATGACCGGTGAAGGCATGCTCGGCCTTTGGTCGGCCTTAAAAAGCAGCCTAAAACCCGGCGACCGCGTCCTTAGCGTGGGCACGGGACTTTTCGGCGACGGGTTGGGGCAGATGGCCGCCTCTTTGGGGTGCGAGGTCATGCCCTACTCCTTGTCGTACAATCAAACCATCGGGCAGGATGCGCCCAGGGGCGACTTTCCCCGGCTCGGCGGCGGCGCTTCGCCGGATCTTGATCAGATTGAAGACGCCGTACGCACATTCAAGCCCAAGATGATTACCGCTGTACACTGCGAAACACCGTCCGGCACCCTCAATCCCCTGGACGGACTGGGGCGGATCAAAAAAGACGCGGGCGTACCGCTTTTGTGCGTGGATGCCGTAGCTTCCTGGGGCGGCGCGCCGCTTAAGGCCGATGCCTGGAATCTTGACTTGGTGCTCGGCGGCTCACAGAAATGCTTGTCCGCGCCGCCGAGCATGACCTTTGTGGGCATCAGCCCGCAGGCCTGGGAAATTATTGAAGCCGTGGATTACGCGGGCTATGACGCGCTTAAGCCGTGGCGGCATATTTTCAAGCAGGGCGTCTGCCCCTACACCCCATACTGGCACGGCACAGCGGCCTTGAAAGAAAGCAGCGACCTTATCCTCAAAGAAGGCCCTGCAGCCTGCTTTGCCCGGCATGAAGCCGTAGCCGCGGCTTGCCGCAAAGGACTGGCCGATCTGGGCATAGAGCTGTTTCCCGCGCCCGACGCAGTTGCCGCCCCCACAGTCACCGCGGCCTATGTGCCGAGCGGCGCAACTTGGGCCGTTTGGCGGCAGAAGCTGAAAGCGTCCGGATTGGCCGCGGCAGGCAGCTTCGGCCCCATGCAGGATAAGGTATTTCGCCTTGGGCATATGGGCGAGCAGGCAAATATGGGCCTGCTGCGCCAAGCGCTGGCCATCATCGCCGATCACCTGCCCGGATGAGCGTATCGACATTGCCCCAAAAGATACTTTTCGTAACTATTTTTTATAAATATTAAATATTGTCAATAAAACCACTATATTATGTACATACGCTGTAGCTAACAAAAAGTGTATTAAGCTTGCCTTTTTACTATTGACGGCATAAGCTGCTTTTCCGGTATATCTGCAAATGCCCGGCGCTCCAAGTTGAAAAACAGCGCCGGCCGAGGAAGCGCGTATGTCCCCCCAAGCCCCCAACGCCAAAGCTGTTGCCGCACAACTGGAAAGGATCCTCAACAGTTCGGATTTCAATGCATCCCGGCGATTGAAAAACTTTCTGCGCTTTGTGGTCACTGAAACACTCAAGGGAAATGCGGGACAAATCAAAGCCTACACCATTGCGGTGACCGTTTTTGGCCGCACGCACAGCTTTGACCCCCAAACCGATCCGGTGGTGCGCATTGAAGCCGGCAAGCTGCGCAGCAAGCTGGAACACTTTTACTACGCCCGGGCCGGAAAAGAACCCATCCGTATTGATATTCCCAAAGGCGGCTACATCCCCACGTTTGAAACCCTGCTGCCCGAAACCGCCCAAGAAAACGAGCTTGAAACGGCAACCTTCAATGAGCCCGGCCTCGAGCCCGAGTTCGAGGCGGCCGCGCCCCAGGCCTTGATCTCGCCGGAAACGGCGGAGCGCCAGGCGGCTTCTATTGCTGTGCTGCCTTTTGTCAATTTGAGCCGCGATGAGCACATGAACTCCTTCATTGACGGCCTGGCCGAAGAAATCGCCGTAGGCCTGACCCGCTTTGAGGATATGTTCATTGCCAGCTCCTATTCGGCCAGACAGTTTAAAGAGCACGCCTCCACATCTGTTTGCGAAATAGCCAAAACACTGGGCGTGCGTTTTGTCCTGCACGGCAGCGTGCAGACCGACGGCGATTTTGTGCGGGTTTGCGCGTCGCTCACCCATGCCGACAACGGGGCCGATATCTGGGCGCAGCGCTTTGACGGCAACGGCTCCTTAGCGTCTCTTTTTTCCATCCAAGAAGAAATTACGCAAAGAGTGGTGGCCCAACTGGGCGACAGCTTCGGTCCTGTTCACCGGGCCCTCTTGAAGGAATTTCAGCAGCACCCCGCGCAGCGGCACACGCCCCGCACAGCGGCCTTATGCTACCGGCGCTGGATAACCTGCATGGACCCGGATTTGTTTGTGGAAGCCAAGTTTGCTCTGGAGCAATGCCTTGAATATCCGGACTCGGCGTCCACTTTGGCCCTGCTGGCTGAAATCTATGCCTCTGATTATCAACTGGCTTTTGATTCCGTGCCTGACGCCTTGAACAAAGCCCTGCACTTGGCCAAAAATGCCCAGCGCCTGGACATCAACTGCCAGAGCGCCTATTGGAGCGAAGCTCTGGTCCATTATTTACGACGTGACCGGGAACAGTTCCGGCGAACCATAGATCAAGTGCTGCCGCTAAATCCAGCCAATCCGTTCATGGCCGTATCCGTAAGCCTGCTTTTGGGCTTGTCCGGCCAGATCAGCCGCGCCGCGGAAATAACCGACAAGGCCATCCGCTTGAGCCCTTATTCACCGCGCTGGTATCATATCATCCCGTTTATGAACTACTACATGGACGAGGAATTTAAACTGGCGTTGAGCGAGGCCTTGCAAATCAACGCGCCCACCTGCTTCTGGGATCCGTTGCTGCGGACCGCCGCATACGGTCAGTTGGGGCGCCGCAGCGAAGCCAGAGAGGCTTATGCGGAACTGCTGCAAATTCAGCCCGCCTTTGTGGAACGTAAGGAACGACTTTTACGAGGACTTTTTCTTTCAGACGCCATGCTTAAAAAAATTTTGGGCGGCCTTAAGGCGGCCGGCCTGCTGCCGACCCTATAGCGGCAGGCCTGTCCGCGCATGCCGCGGCAATCAAATAAACCAAGTTAAATTAGTCTGGCAGCAATAAAAAGGCGGTCGGAAAATATGTTTTCCGACCGCCTTTGCTTTAGCGGTTAAGTTGCCAGCGTTGCTTTAACACACGCCGGCCAACACTTCAGCATCGTCAGGCACCTCGTCGTTAACATGGTGCTTGGACGGGCAGGAAGCCTGGGTCATAAGGCTGACCGGAATCATGATCAGGGAGAACAGCGGGGCCACCAGGGTTTCCATGCCGGCCAAGTGTTCGGGGGTGGTGTAGATCATGACCACGCGGGCAACGGAGCCCACTATCATACCCACCAGCGCGCCCACTTCGTTGACCTTCTTCCAGTACAAGCCAAGAGTCAGGGGCACGAAGCAGCCGGCCAACACCACGTCGAAGGCGAGAGCCAGCAGGGTGCCGGGCTCGGGCTTGACATAGGCGATCCAGATGGCGCCGGCCAGAGCAGGCACGGCCATGGCCCGGGAGATCCACAGGAGCCTGGCGTCAGCCTTTTTGCGCTCTTCTTCGGAGTGATGGACTACCAGCTTCTCACCGCGGCTGGCGCGCACCCAGCGCATGATGTTCTTCTGGAAGATGTTGCGGCCGAAGGTGGTGGAGATCCCGAGGATACCACCGTTGGCCGTGGAGGCCCCGGCGCCGATAACCCCACCCACCATAAGCAGGCCGAGGATGTAGGGCACCTGTTCCAGGGCGATGGTGGGCAGAACCATGCGGGAGTCGGCGATTTCAGGATAGAGCTTCATGCCCATCACGCCGATCATGGTGCACACAAAGCCGGTGCAAACGGTCCAGAACGCGGCGTAGAAGCAGGCGATCTGGGCGGTGCGGCCGGTTCTGGCCGAGTAGATGCGCTCCATGAAGTCAAGAGCCACCACGTCGCCGAGGCCCAGAGCCACAATGTTGGCCCAGTTAAGCAGGGAGCCTCTTTCCATGCTGGTCATGCCCGCGATGTCAAAGTAGCCGGGAGGAACGACTTCGGCAAAGTAGTCCCAGCCGTGGCTGGCCAGAAGGTACACGAAGCAGCCCACAAAGCCGATAATGGCCGGATAAAGCTGCACAATGTCGGTAGCCGCGCAGGAGAAGAGCCCGCCGGCGATGGTGTACACAAAGATCAGCACGGAAATGACGATCAGCGCGGTCAAATAGTCCATATCAAAGATAATGGTCAGAATCCACGCGGAGCCGGAGAAGTTGCCGGCCACCAGAATCATGAAGCTCAGGGCCATGGCCAGACCGGTGATCAGCTCCATGGAAGAGCCGTATCTTCTGAAGTAATAGTCCGGCAGGGTGAGCAGATTCATTTTGTTAAGCTTCTTGGCGTAGAACAGCGCCGTAAGCAGAAGACACGTGGCCAAGCCAAGGGGAATGGTAAACCCTTCCCAGAAGCCTATTTCATAGGCAAGGCTGGCCGCGCCCAAGCTGGTGTTGGCGTCAACGGCCTGGGCCATAAGCATGGTGCCCACGAAGAAAAACGGCAAAGATTTGCCGCACACAATGTACCGCTTGCCGCTGCCCTTGACGAAGGCGACCATGCCGATGCCGATGCAGACGAACAAGGCGATAAAAATTATCAAGCCCCAACCCATTGCAGATATACCCATCATAAACCTCCTAAGCTGCGCAGCTCCGCGCTGCATCTGCCCAAAATGAGATCAAACCGGTTTCCGAAGCTTCCATACTTTCACGGGCGTAAGAATCAAGGCTTTGGGACTAAAGAGCCTTGCCTCTCAAGCGCAGTCCGTTATCTGGCTTGCCTGCAAAAGCACGACTTCCGGCCAAAAGCCGGAAAAAAACTGGAGTCGTGATCTCCTGGTTAAAACGGGCGCCTTCAGCGGCAATCGACACAGCCGTTGAAAAAACGCCGAACACCTTAAAACACCGGGACCACAACGAGCGGCCCCAATTAATTAAACTGCATGTTGAGCGCAACCCTACATCCCGGGCAAAGCCGGAAAACGAAACGACGCTGATTTGATAAAAGGGAGTAAGGATGAGGAAAAGGTTGCGGAATGAGGCTGAAGGGCAAGCCGCCTGCACACGAGCCCAAGGCGACTGCCCTGAAACAGGCGCATCCTGCATATGTTGCCTTGTGAGATATCGGTGCATGGCTTCCCCCCAGGGAGCGATGAATTTCGAATCGACAAAGGCGAGCCCGAGTGCGGAGTATTGAAAACGACTTGGGAACCTTTCGTAGTCATGTGAATTAATTTCGAGAGAATTACCAGTAGATTACTGTTGGCAACGTAGGATACTAAACGTAGCTTTCAAGCAATTTTATCCTTCGTGGTCAATGGATTAAGCTGATTTGGAGTTAATTATTATACCTAAATAGTCTTAGGTTTTTCCTCAGTCCAGAAATTCAACTATTATGTTTATCTCATACTTTTTGATCTTTCTTTTTATATTTTATACGCCTTTTAAGGTCAATATATGCTGAAAAACGGTTCTTTCGTTAAAGCATCTCCCGCTTGCCCGACCTTTTGCGGCGCCCCTCATCACCTTTAATGTCCTTATTTCCCGCATGATTGAAGCTCTCTCGCTTTCACATGCCCCCGGGCAGACAAAGCCGCATTTAAAGCAAACCGGCTGATTTTATGCTGAGATTTCCGCTAAACCATAGCAAGCGCTTGCCATTTTCTCTCTTTATGGCTACTGTCGCGCCACAAATTTATAAAATAAGGCAGGGATGCTGTTATGACCAAGTTTTACCGCATTTTTCTTTTGGCTCTGGGTTGCCTGCTTCTGGGCAGCGGTTTGGCCGCCGCCGAAACCATTAAAATCGGGTTGCTCTGCCCCCTGACCGGCGCTTATGCCAATGAAGGCCAGGACATGCAGCGCATTGTGGAACTCTTGGCTGACGGCGTGAACACGGCCGGCGGCATTAACGGCAATCAGGTGGAAATCATCACCCAGGACGACGCCAGCGAACCCCGCACTTCGGCTCTGGCCGCGCAGCGCCTGGCCACCTCCGATGTGGTGGCCGTCATCGGAACCTACGGCTCAGCCGTAACCGAAGCTTCCCAGAATATCCTGGCCGAAGCCGGCATCGTCCAGATCGCCACCGGATCCACATCCATCCGCCTCACGGAAAAGGGCATCCCCACTTTCTTCCGCACCTGCCCGCGCGACGACGACCAGGGCGCCATGGCGGTTAAAACTCTGGTGACCATGGGCCACAAACGCATCGCCATTTTGCACGACAACTCCGCCTATGCCCGCGGCCTGGCCGATGAAATCAAGGCCGGCCTTGAACACGCCCCCGGCGTGGAAATCGTGTTTTTTGACGCCCTGCGCCCCAATGAACGCGACTACAATGCTCTTTTAACGACCATGAAGAGCAAGGATCCGGAAATCATTATGTTCACGGGCTACTACCCCGAAGCCGCCACTTTGCTGCGCCAGATGGCGGAAATGAAATGGCAGGCGCCCATGGTCGGCGGCGACGCCACCAACAACCGCGACCTGGTCAAACTGGCCGGAGGCCATGCCACGGGTTATTATTTCCTGTCCCCGGCCATGCCTTCCGACCTGAACACCGAATCCGGACGCGCTTTCCTCGCCGCTTATCAGGAAAAATACGGTTCCCTGCCCAGCTCCATTTGGCCCGTGCTGGCCGGCGACGCCTTTAACGTCATTGTGGAAGCCATTAAGGCCAAAGGCGCCGATTCCGCAGCGATTGCCGACTATTTGCACAACGGCCTCAAAGGCTTTTCCGGCCTGAGCGGTGAAATCGCCTTTAACGAAAAAGGCGACCGCGTGGGCAACCTCTACTACCTCTATAAGGTGGATGAGAAAGGCGAGTTTGTGATGCAGCGGGATTAACCCGAGGCGTCACCAAAACAATGAATCAACCCGTTGGCATGGGGCGTGCTATCGCAGGCTCCATGCCAACGTTTACTTAAGACGGCGCTCTATCCATGGATGAATTCATACAGCAGTTGACCAACGGCCTGGCCGTGGGCGGCATATACGCCCTTATCGCCCTGGGTTACACCATGGTCTACGGGGTGCTTAAACTTATCAACTTCGCCCATGGCGACCTGTTCACCCTGGGCGCATACTTGGGCTTTTCCCTGCTGGTGTCTTCGGGCCTGGCCGGGCATGTGCCCATTGTGCTGGCCATAGTCATTGTGGCCGCTCTGGTTATGGGCCTCGTGGGCCTCGTGGGTGTGGCCCTGGAACGGGTGGCCTACCGCCCCTTGCGCCGCTCCGATCGTTTGGCCGCTGTGGTTTCGGCCCTGGGCGCATCCATATTTTTTCAAAACGCCATTATGCTGGCCTATGAAGCCCGTTCCGAAGTTTACCCCATCATGGACGCCTCCCAAGTGCTGCACTTGGGCGACACCAGCCTGCATGTCGGCCGCATTCTCATGTTTCTGGCCTCTTTAGGCCTGATGCTCGTGCTCTACTGGTTCATCAACCGCACACGGTTGGGCACCGCCATCCGGGCCACAGCCATTGACCAGGATGCGGCCAGACTTATGGGGATCGACGTCAACCGCATTATTTCCATTGTCTTTTTCATCGGCCCGGCTCTGGGCGGCGCGGCCGGGGTCATGGTTGGCCTGTATTACACCCAGATCAACTACACCATGAGCTGGGTGTACGGCTTAAAAGCCTTCACCGCCGCCATTTTAGGCGGCATCGGAAATATTCCCGGCGCCATGCTTGGCGGCCTCTTGCTGGGAGTAATCGAAGCCTTGGGCGCAGCCTATATTTCCATTGCCTGGAAAGACGCCATCGCCTTTTTGGTGCTCATCTGCATTTTAATTTTCCGCCCCACCGGCATTTTGGGCGAAAAAACCGCCGACAAAATTTAAAAGGCGCGTCATGAACCGCAAGACCATCGCGTACACAGCCCTTATTCTCATTCTGCTGGCGCTGCCGCAGTTTTTGAGTCCTTACGCCACCAACGTTCTGAACGACGTCGGTTTGTATGCGGTTTTGGCTTTGTCCCTGAACATCATTTTGGGGCATACCGGATTGTTCAACATGGGCCATGCCGCTTTTTACGCCATGGGAGCCTATACCACGGCCATTCTCAATACGCAGTACGGCATCCCCATCCTCTGGCTCATGGTGCCTTCAGGCCTTGTGGCCGGCCTGTTCGCCTTTATTGTAGTCAAGCCCATCATCCATTTGCGCGGCGACTATCTGCTCATTGTCACCATAGGCATTGTGGAAATCGTAAATATCGCCATAGTCAACAACGTCTTCGGCCTGACCGGCGGCGCCAACGGCATCTACGGCATCGGCCGCCCGGATCTGTTCGGACATATCCTGTCCAAACCGCACCAGCTTTACTACCTCATCTGGGCCTTTGTGGGGCTTACCGTGCTGCTGTTCCATTTTTTGGAAAACTCCCGCTTCGGCCGAGCTCTCAACTACATCAAGCAGGACGCCCTGGCCGCTGAAGGCACGGGCATCAACGCCAGCCACTATAAGCTGGCCGCTTTTGTGCTGGGCGCCTTTTGGGCGGGCATGGCCGGCACGCTTTACGCTACCAAAATGACCCTGATTTCACCGGAGTCGTTTACTTTCTGGGAGTCGGTGCTGCTTTTCGCCATTGTTATTTTGGCCGGGTCCGGCAGCATCAAAGGCGTGCTCTTGGGCTCCCTGCTGCTCATCACTCTGCTTGAGCTGTTCCGGGATTTCGGATCGGCCCGCATGCTGGTGTTCGGCGCGGCCATGATGGCCATGATGATTTTTCGCCCGCAAGGCCTTTTGCCGCCCAAACCGCAAAAATATACGGTCGCGCCCATTCTGGATAAAATCCGCGCCGCTGAAGCAGCCGGGCAAACAAAGCCGGCAGGGCAGGGCGGTGACGCATGAATCTTCTGTCTCTGCATCACCTGACCAAGTCTTTCGGCGGCCTGGTGGCCGTGCACGGGGTGTCCTTCACTGTAAAGGAAGGCTGCATCATGGGCCTCATCGGCCCCAACGGCGCGGGCAAAACCACGGTGTTCAACCTGATTACCGGCAACTACCGTCCCGATGCCGGAGACATTGTTTTTGCCGGGCATAACCTGGTCAAAATGCCCACCCATGAAATTGTACGCGTCGGGGTCGCCCGCACCTTCCAAACCATCCGCCTGTTTCAGGAGATGAGCGTGCTGGAAAACGTGCTGGCCGGCTGCCACTGCCGCATCAGAGGCGGGCTGGTTTCAGCCATGCTGCGCACGCCCGGACATTTTCGCGAAGAAAAAATCGCCCTGCGCCGGGCTTTGGAAGAGCTGGAATTTGTAGGCCTGGCCGACGAACAAGCTAACTTGGCCCGCAATTTATCTTACGGCAACCAGCGTTTGCTGGAGATCGCCCGAGCTCTCGCCACTGAACCGCGCCTGCTCATTCTAGACGAACCGGCCGGGGGCATGAATGACCAGGAAACCGCTTCGCTCATGAAGCTGATCCGCACCATCCGCGACCGGGGCGTAACCGTACTGCTCATTGAGCACGATATGCGTCTGGTCATGAAAATTTGTGAAAAGCTGGTGGTTTTGGAATACGGCGCTCTCATCGCTGAAGGCACACCCGCGGAAATAAAGACCGACCCCAAGGTCATTGAGGCCTATTTGGGTATGGAGGAC
>CBDTYX010000055.1:0-9957 GCA_965364745.1 uncultured Desulfovibrionaceae bacterium
TCAGCCATACTCAGCTTGGCCTGGGCGTCCAGAAGATCGGTGTTCGTGCCCACCTGAGCCTCATAGCGGGCCAGGGCCACGCGATAGGCTTCCCTGGCCTGGGTCAGTCCGTATTGAGCCACTTTGATGCGTTTTCTGGCTTCACTGATATTCAGCAGGTAAGACTTGATTTCATAAGCCACTTCTTCGTGCAGAGCGCTTTCATCGGCTCTGGCGCTGCTGACGAGGTGCCTGGCCTGCTGCACGGCGTAGAAGGTCTGCCCCCACTCAAACAGGCTCCAGTCCGCAACCACGCCGATGTTCCATTGGTGATAATCAGTGCGGATATATTCGCTGCCCGCAGCCTTTGGCGTATCGCCCGTGCTCTGAGTGTTAAAATAGCCGGTAATTTGCGGATAAAAATTGCTGGCCGCGATGCGCTTATCCTGCTGGGCCATTTCCACGGTTTTGGAGGCCATGCGCACATCGGGCCGCAGGCGGTAGGCCGTGGTCAGGCATTGTTCGAGGGTGGCGTCAAAGGGGAGGTAATCGAGACTCCCCACATAAGTGATCGGCGCTTCCACCGGCAGATTGAGCAGGGTGTTCATGCGCGCCTCTTGGACAGCCAAGGCGTTTTGAGCTTGCAGCAGCACGTTTTCCGCATCAGCGGCATCCACTTGCGCCTGCAGCACGTCCAGGCGGGGGCGCAGGCCCACGTCATAAAAAGCCGTGGTCACCCGCAACTGGTCTTGCAGGCGGGTCAGGGAATCCTGGGCGCTTCTCACGTTTTCTCTGGCCTGGAGCAGGGTTAGGAAGTTTTGCTGCACATCGGAGATGAGATTGAGCTCGGTGCTGAATTGGGCTGAATTGTAGTAATCGCGTTGCAACGCGGCTTTCTGGTATTGCGCCAGCAGTCGGAAGCCGGTGAAAATGGATTGATTTACGGATACAGTCCAGGTGTACAGAGAGTCATCCTGTTCAAAACCCATATAGCGTGGCGCGGGGTTGGTGTGCTCAAAGCCGTAGCTGGTGCTCAAGGCGGGGCCAAAGGCGCCGCGGGACGACTTGCGCCCGCTTTCCGCGGCCATGGCCTGTTCTCTGGCCGATTCCAGGGTTTGGTTCTGCCCCAGGGCATAGGCCACGGCCTGTCCCATATCCATTTCCAGGCGTCCGGAAGCATTGGTGGTAACGCCGCCCTCTTCGGCCATGCCGGTCTCATTTTGGGCCGGAGCAGGAGAAGCGCAGAAAAGCGCCAAACTCAAGGCTAAAATGCCTGCTTTGCAGGTTAATCCAAAGTTCATGCTGTTCCTCATTTTCCAAAATAAAAATCACTGATATCGCCTTTGACTATACACGCAATCAGCGTAATTTTCAAGGCGAGCCCGGACTATTTACAATTAATGTTTATGCGCCGGCAAATAAAAACCGGCAACGGTTTGTTTTTGGAGATATTAAGTACAATCAAGCGGTTTCCGGGCAGTTTTGCCGGAGAGTTTAGTAATATAGATATATTGTAGATTTTCTCTAAAAAATATTGCCATTAGATCTCCCGAGGCGTATGAAGGGAGCATGGCATATGGCCCGGAAATGCGTGGATCTGGCCGGAGCCGGCAAAATTGCGCAGGCTTGCGGGCAGGCGGTTTTTGTCCGATGTCCGAGGCTGTGGCCAACTATTTTCTTGAAATATATGAAAAAGTGCTTTAGGGCCTGTTGACGCTTGCCGCAGCGTCAGCGCGGCAGGTTGAAATTTGATCGCTATATAAGTTTTATATCAATAAAACGGAGATGAAATGGACAGCAGCATTATTTCCATGATCGCCCAGGCCACTTTGGGCGCGCAACTGGTCCTTCTGATACTCATCCTTATGTCCATAGGCAGTTGGGCCCTCATGATCCAGAAGTACTTTCTGCTTAAACGGGCCAAGGCCAAGGCCATGGATGGCCTTGAGCGTTTCCAGAAAGCCAGGGATTTGCGCGAAGCCGTGCAGATCATAGGCTCGGACCAGGTTTCCCCTCTTTATTATGTTACCGAGCAGGGGGTGCAGGAGTTCAACCGCCTCAAAGAATTGGGCAACACTCCGGATATTGTGGTGGACAACGTGCGGCGCGCGCTGCGCCAGGGCGTGGGCACGGAAATGACGCGCCTTGCCGCCACCTTGACCTTCTTGGCCACCACAGCCAACACCGCGCCGTTCATCGGCCTGTTCGGCACTGTGTACGGCATCATGCACTCTTTCCACGCCATCGGACAAATGAAAACCGCCTCCCTGGGCACTGTGGCTCCCGGCATTTCCGAAGCCCTGGTAGCCACGGCCGTGGGCCTGTTTGTGGCCATCCCCGCCACTGTGGGCTACAACGCCTTTAACAGCGCCCTGGGCAAAATCGAAGTAGAGCTCATGAACTACGCAGACGTCTTTTTAAACCGCGTGCAACGCGAAATAACCGCCACCCGCGCGCCAGGCGCGGCCAAACTTTAGGATCGCCGGCCATGCTTAAACCCGGAGACCGCAGAAACCTGGTTTCTGAAATCAACGTCACGCCCTTTGTGGACGTTATGCTCGTGCTCCTGATCATTTTTATGGTCACCGCGCCCATGATGACCCAGGGCATTGATGTGGATTTGCCCGAAACGCAGTCCGCGGAATCTATACCCACGGACAGCGAAAATATGATTTTAAGCCTTCAGGCCGACGGCACCATTTACCTGGACGAATATAAAGTGCCCATTGAGGAGTTGGAAGCCAAAGTGGCGCTGCTGGTCAAAGAGCAGCGAAAACAGCTCTTTCTTAAGGCGGATAAAGACGTGCCCTACGGCACGGTCATGGCCATTATGGGTCGAATTAAGGCCGCCGGTATCGAGAAGCTGGGCATGGTGGCGCAAACCATCAGCGATGATGAGGTAAAACGCCCGCCCGCTGATGCCGCGGCGCCCGAAAGCGGCGCCCCCCAGAACGGCAACAGGCAGCCATAGGTTTTCAGCGCATGCGCATGTCTTTTACCCGCAGTTGGCTCATCTCCGTTTTACTTCACTGCTCCCTGCTGATCTTTTTGCTGGTGGGGGGGGCGCTGGCGCCTAAAATCGAGATCCCCCCGCCGTCGTATCAGGTGGATTTGATCAGCCTGGCGGAACAAGGCGGCCGGGAAGGACCCATTGTGCCTAAAGACGTGTCCGGATCCAAGCCCACCACCGCGCCGGATGCCGGTGCAGCCAAGCCGGCCGCGGAAGTGAAGCCTCCGGCCAGCAACGCCGTGCAAGTGCCTGACAAGGTGCCGGACAAGCCCAAAGAAGATAAGCCCAAAGAAGAAAAACCCAAGGTGGAGGAAAAGCCCAAGCCCGAGGAGAAACCCAAGGAAGACAAGCCTAAGGTTGAGGAAAAGCCCAAGGAAGAGAAGCCCAAGGAAGAAAAACCTCAGCCGCAGAAGCCGCAGAAAGATCCGGTGGCCGACGCTTTATCCGCGGCTCAGAAAAGCGCCGATAAAAATGACAGGCCCAGGGCCGCCGGCGGCGATCAGGATATCGCTGACGCCATTTCCACCTTGCGCAATCAGGAAAGCCAGAACACCTTAAGCGGCGGCGGCGAGGGCGCGGGCGAAGGCGCCGGCTACGGCGGGGGCGTGGGCATTGACGCCACTTACACGACGGTAATTACCGCCATTATCAGGAAAAACTGGACCTTCCCGGGCATGGCCGACCGCTCCAACCTCATGGCTGTGGTCCGGGTCACCCTGTCGCCTACCGGGGAAGTGACCAATGCCAGGATTGAAAAATCATCCGGCCGGGCTGATTTTGACGCTTCGGTTCTGGCCGCTGTGCAACGCTCCAACGGGCAGCTTCCGCCGCCGCCTAACCCTTCTTTGCAGGACTTGCAGCTCAATTTCCACGAGGCGGAATAATTTTTTCTGCCGTGCGGCAGCGGGGGTTGCCCGTTTTTCTTTAAAAGGCCGCTGCGCCTGATTTTGCTGAATCCGTAAAAACCGACACAGCCGTTGCGTAGCGCCTTTTCATATTTTTCAGGATGCCTTATAGTAATCTTCCCAATTGCTGCAAAATCTGTTTGCGCGCAAGCAAGCGGCATTTTTGAAGCTTAAGGTGCTCCTCCATGAAGAAATTTTTTTCTTTTTCATTTCAGCATAAGGTCATTCTGGTCCTTGTGCTGTTTATGAACGTGCCGTTTTTCTTCACGGGCTATATGGCCAAGAATCTCATAGAAAAGACCGTTTTGCATGAAAAGGAAGATAAACTTCTGGCCCTCGCTCATGTTCTTGACGCCCAACTTGATCCGGGCGGCTATGAGGCCATCCTGCAGCGATATGGCATGGAAAATGCGGATCGGGAAGTAAAAATCCGGGTGCTGAACCAGGCCCTCGCCGCAATTACCGATGAAGTGGGCGCCGCGTCTTCCGGGCTTGGGGTCGGGTATTATTCGCAGGAGCTTGACGCCATTTTAACTTACGGCCCCTCGCCTTCTTTCGGCGACAACGTGGGCCGGAGCATTCCCTCTGATCACCCGGGCCGCATTGTCATGCGGACGAATAAACCTTTGGTCCAGTTCGGAACCATGGTGCGCGGCGATATTTTAAACGCCATGCTCCCCATCGACCGGAACGGCAGGGTCATCGGCTATATCTGGGCCAACGAGCTGACCACGGATATTACCGAGCAATTTCGGACGATGGCCCGCAACATTTTTTTGGTCATGCTGCTGTGTTTTGTCCTGACTGTGGGCGTTTTAATTTTGCTTTCGCGGCGGACGATCCGTGATGTCGATAGCATTATCAAAGGCGTGCGGGCTATGCGGGGCGATCTTTCCCGGCGCATACCCGAGTCCGGGGGCGAACTTGGCGAGGTGGCGAGAAGCATCAACTCCATGGCTGAAGATATCGGCAAAGCCAACGAAGAGACCAATAGGGCCATTTCCGTGTTGCAGAGCGTTATGGCCAATGTGGATGCCGCCATTTACGTTTGCGACCCGCAAACCAAAGAATTGGTTTACGCCAACGAATATTTGTGCACATTGCTGGGCAATAAAAATCTTGAGGGACAGCCGTGTTATGAAGTTTTGCGGAATAACCACGAAAACTGCGAGCTCTGCCCGCAAAAAAAACTTTTTGATGAACAAGGCAACCCAACATTTGAGCCCGTGCGCTGGGAAATGCACAACGATTTCGTCAATCGCGATTTTTTGGTTACCGACCGCTTGGTCACCTGGCATGACGGCCGGCTTTTGCACATGGAAGTGGCCACCGACGTGACTGAGCGCAACGCCCTGGCGCTGGCCGAGGCGGCCAATCGGGCCCAGCGGGATTTTTTGGCCCGTATGAGCCACGAGCTGCGCACCCCCATGAACGGCGTGCTGGGCATGACCCATTTGGCTATCCAGGCTGATCCGCCCCCGGCGCAACTGGAGTATCTGAAAAAAATTCAGGCCTCGGCCGCGCTGCTTTTGGGCATCATTAACGATATCTTGGACTTCTCCCGCATTGAAGCGGGCAAGTTGACCATGGAAAAGCATTCCTTCAGCCTGCGCGAAATGGTGGAAAATATTCGGGAACTCATTTTGCCCCGCACAACTGAAAAGCATTTGGATTTTCGCATCATCGTGGAAGACTCTGTGCCGGAATACGCGGTGGGCGACGGCTTGCGCCTGTCGCAGGTTTTGCTCAATCTCCTCGGCAATGCCGCGAAGTTTACGCTCAAAGGCGGCATTTCTTTGCATGTCAGCGCCAAAGGCCAGCCTTCAGGCGCATTGCGGCTGAACTGCGCAGTTGCGGATTCAGGCATCGGCATGAGCGAAGAGCAGCAAAGAGCCCTGTTCAAACCGTTTTCTCAGGCCGACAGTTCCACTTCGCGTAAATTCGGCGGCACGGGCTTGGGGCTGTCCATCAGCAAAGCTCTGGTGGAACTTATGGGCGGCGAGATCCGCGTAAGCAGTGAGGCGGGCAAGGGCAGCGTGTTTTCCTTTTTTGTGGAGCTTGAACCTGTGACCGAAGCGCTGGAACGCCGGGAAGAAAATGAAAAGCTCTGGGAAAACGCCCGCTATGACAGGTGCAGCATTCTGCTGGTGGAAGATAACGAGATCAATCAGGAAATAGCCCGGGCCATTCTTACGAATCTGGGCGCTTATGTTGATGTGGCCGACAACGGCGAGGAAGGGGTCAACGCTTTTCTGCATAAAGATTACGACCTCATTTTCATGGATGTACGCATGCCGATTCTGGACGGCCTTGAAGCCACGCGGCGCATTCGGAAGAGCGCCAAGCACGACGCCGCCACAGTGCCCATTATCGCCATGACCGCAAATGCCATGCACGAAGACAGGCAGGCCACCAAAGATGCCGGTATGGACGGGCATATCGCCAAGCCTGTGGATGTAAGCGAGCTTAAGAGCACGTTGTTTCACTGGCTTAAAAAAGACGGCGCGGTAAAATAGTCGGGCTCCGCGCAAGGTTAGGCGGAGCGCGTTCAGACTGTTTAAGTAAAGGGAATTTTTAAGGCAAAGCCGCCGCATCAGCAGATGCGGCGGCTTTATTTTTTTAAACACAATCCGTGGAGCGCGGAAGGCAAGTTTTACGCGTCCGGGTCAGGTTCCATATTCAGAGGAATGGGCGGGTTTGTTTTCTGAGTCAGCAAAGAGACGACAACCATAAAAATCAGCGACACGATGGGTCCGCCGATGGTGAAGTAATACCAGCCTTCCAGGGGCGTGCCGATGCCTTCCAGGGAAAAGCCGTTGAGCAGGCCTGACCCCACAATTCTGTATGTGGCCCCGGCCAGCAGACCGGCAATGGCCCCGAAGCCGTTGCCTTTGCTCCAGTAAAGGCCCAGAGTCAGGGGAATGAACAGGCAGGACATGATCAGGTCAAAGCCCAGGGCCAGCAAGAGATAAGCCGAGGGCAGCCCGATGGCGATGAGGGTGGACAGGACGCCAAGAACCAGAATGACCGCCCGCGAAGTTTGCATCAGGCCGCGGGAGCTCATGGTCGGCACAAAAATATCGTGGATCAGGTTTTTGGAAACCACGCCGGCCAAAGCGATATTGGCCGTGGCCGCGGCCGACATGACCGCCGCCAGCACCGCGCCCAGAAACACGATGACCAGAGGCACGGGCATGGTTTTTTGGAAGACCAGGGGAATCAGCAGTTCAGGGTCTTGTTCAATGATGGTCGGATCAATATTGACCGTATGCATCAGTTGCATGGCCGCAAAAGTTAGAATGGCGACCACGATCAGCACGATGAAATAAATGATGCAGGCCCCGAAGGCCGAATTGCGCGCGGTTTTGGGCGATTTGGCGGAAAAGGCGCGTTGCATCAGGTCGGGGCTGGCAATGGAGCCCAGGCCGATAATCATCATGGTTGCTATCCAGGGCAGCCAGCTGTGAATGGAGGTTTTGTCCGCCGGGAACAATTGCAGCTTTTCAGGCGGAATGGCGGCCACAAAAGTATCCCAGCCGCCGACCATGCTTACGGCCACCGGAGCCAGAATAAACAGGCTCAAAGTCACGATGCTCACCTGAATGATGTCGGTCAGGCAGACAGCCCACAGGCCGCCCAGGATGGTGTAAGTACAGATCACGAACATGGAAATGATAATCCAGTATTCAAGCTGCCAGCCGACCAGGCTGGTGCCGATTTTAGCAAAAGCGATGACTTGCACCGCGATCCAGATGACAAAGGTGAAGCCCATGAGCACGGTGGCCAGAATGCCGGCGTTGCGTCCATAGCGGATATAGTAAAAATCTCCCAAAGACAGGAGCTTTAAGCGCCACAGCCGGCGCATGTAGAAAAGGCCGGCCAGAAGCAGGCAGAAGCCGGCCCCGATTTCCAGAAGGAAGCCGTATTGCGCTTCGTCGCTCCAAATGCCGTAACCGACCAACAACCCCGGGCAGGCCACGATAATGGCCCCGCCCAACCAGCAGGCGGTCAGAGTGCCGGTGTTGAAAAACATGCCGAAGGATCTGCCGCCGACCAGAAAGTCTTCAGCGCCCTTGTTTTTATTGCGCATTAAATAGCCGACCAGAATCATGCCGCAGAAATAACAGCATATTCCTACAATAATCCCTGTGTTTGCAATCATAATACCTCCTGTTCAGCGGCAAAATTCAACAGCCTCGTGCTTTTGCCTTGAAGTTAACAAGTCGGGCCTTGTTCAGGACTTGCTCGCGCCCCATTGGCGAGCGACGCCGGCTTTTATAATATTACAATTCATTGATGGCGCAAAAGCCCGTAAAACGCAACCAGAAAGATGCGGAAAAGGCAGGTATGTTATGAGGGTAAATGGTCACGTTTGCATGGTGTACCCGCGGCGGGCGGCAGATCGGCAACGCGCCGGGACAAGTTGAGTTTAACGGCCTCGGCCGGGAAAGTGCCAGGCTATTCCAGGTAAAAACCCGGCAATATATTCGCCTCCAAAGACGGGTTTGGCGTTTGCTTCCAAAGACCATCCTTGCTATGAAACAGAAGCTTTGGCGCGTATTTACGCGTTGAACCTCAACTTTTCGGCAAGGAGCGGACTATGAAGCATCTGGTGATTATCGGCGGCGGGCCGGGCGGGTATGCCGCCGCTTTTGCGGCGGCCAAAAAAGGCCTTAAAGTCACCCTTATTGAGCAGGAGGGCATTGGCGGTACCTGTCTGAATTGGGGTTGCATTCCCACCAAGACTTTGAAAGCCACCGCGGAAAAACTGGAATTTCTGCATCAGGCCGCGCAATTCGGCATCACGCTTAAAGAGGCTCCGAGCCTGGATTGGCCGGTTGTCAGCGCCCGGCTTAACAAAGTAAAAGAAACCCTGCGCGGGGGCCTGGCCAAAACCTGCGCGGCCCTGGGCATCGAGCTCGTTTCAGGGCGGGGCAAACTTTTGCACGGCCTGAATGTTGCGGCTGTATTGGCCGACGGCACGCAAAAAGAATTTAAAGCCGATGCGGTCATTCTGGCCACCGGCTCCCGCCCGGCCGGTCTGCCGGGGCTGGCCATTGACGGCGAGCGGATTTTGTCCAGCGACCATGCCCTGCGTCTGGATAAACTCCCCCAAAAGTTGATTATTGTGGGCGGCGGGGTCATCGGCTGCGAGTTCGCCTGCATTTTCCGCACCTTCGGCGTGGAAGTGCACATCGTGGAAGGCATGGACCGGCTCCTGCCCTTGCCCGGCGTGGATGCGGCCATGTCTCGTCTGCTGTTCCGGGAAATGAAAAAAATGAAAATCGCCATGTATTTGGGCGCCACAGTCAGCAAAGTCACGCCCAAACCCGGCGGCGGCATTATTGCAGAGCTCGGGCTTTCGCCCTTTATTGAGGGCGAGCCGCCCGCTCCCCTGCCTGAAACCCTGGAAGGCGACTGCCTGCTGCTGACCGTAGGCCGCGCGCCCAATGCCGACGGCCTGGGCCTGGCTGAAGCCGGGGTAAACCAGGACAGTCGGGGCTGGATCACGGCCGACGAATATATGCGCACCTCTGCGCCCGGCATTTACGCTATCGGCGACGTGCTCGGCCCCAAGCACATCATGCTCGCCCACGTGGCTTCCTTTGAGGGCGAAGTGGCCGTGCGCAATATCCTGGGTGAAGAAACAGCCATGACTTACGGCGTTGTGCCTTCGGCCATTTTCACCATGCCCGAAGTGGGCAGCGTGGGCCTGTCCGAAGAAGAGGCCGCACAAAAAGGCTTCAGCATTCGCAGCGCGTCCTTGCTTGTTCGCGAATTGGGCAAAGCCCAGGCCGCCGGCGAAATCGCCGGGGAATTCAAGCTCATTGCCGACGCAGCCACGGATAAAATCCTGGGCGCGCACATGATCGGCCCCCACGCCACGGAGCTCATCGCTGAACTGGGTCTGGCCCTCTCCACCGGCGCTACGGTATCCGACATCGCCCGCACCATCCACGCCCACCCTACCCTGGCCGAAGGCTGGCACGAACTGGCCCTGGGCATGGAGGCAAATAAATAACGCCTCCGGCGGCCGGGAGGGGGGCGACGCACCCCCCTCCC
>CBDTYX010000056.1:0-9917 GCA_965364745.1 uncultured Desulfovibrionaceae bacterium
GCCGGCTTCCTTTAGCTCGGCCATGGGCGCAAGGCCCTTGCCCTCAAGGCCCACGGTCAGCGCGCCGATGGGGTAGAGGCGCACGCCGCCGTCAGGGTAGGCGCGGCGCGCGGCGTCGAGCATGAAGCGGGTCACTGCGGCGTTGTCGTTGACGGGGCTTGTGTTGGCCATGCACATGACCGAACCGAAGCCGCCGTGGGCCGCGGCATTGAGCCCGGAAGCAATGTCTTCTTTATATTCATAGCCCGGCTCGCGCAAATGCACGTGAGCATCAATGAAACTGGGGAAGACTTTAAGGCCTTTGGCGTCTTCCTGGGGAATATCCGCGGGCATGCTTTTGGCGGCATCGGAGTCGTGCTGCTCAATGGCTTTGATGCAGCCGTTTTCCACCCAAATATCAATAAATTTGAGGCCGACTTTGGCGTTTCTTAAAATAAAGGACTTATTCACGGCGATCTCCTGTATCGTGGCGGGTTGCATAAAGGAAAAGAATGGCCATACGCGTGGCCACTCCGGCGGCCACCTGCTCCAGGATCACGCTTTCCGGGGCATCGGCGATGTCCGAGGCGATTTCCAGGCCGCGGTTCATGGGGCCGGGGTGCATGACCAGAGCGCCGGGTTTGGCTTCTTCCAGGCGGCGGCGGGTTAAGCAGTGGGTGCTCGAGTATTCGGAAAGATCGGGCAGAAGGCCGGCCTGCTGGCGTTCAAGCTGCAGGCGCAGACACATGACCGCGTCCACGCCTTTGATGGCCTGGTCCAGGTTGGTGAACACTTCAGCGGGCCAGGTGTCCACACCGCGGGGAAGCAGAGTGCGTGGGGCGCAGAGCCGGACTTTGACGCCCAGTTTATTGAGCATGAGCACATTGGAGCGGGCCACCCGGCTGTGGGCCACGTCGCCCAGGATAAGCAGCTCTTTGCCGGCGAACTGGTTTTTCCAGTGGGCCCGCAAGGTGAATGAGTCCAGAATGGCCTGGGTGGGGTGGGCGTGGCGGCCGTCACCGGCGTTGATGATGGAGCAGGGCAGGCGCTCGGCCAAAAATTGGGCCGCGCCGCTGGAGGAGTCGCGGATGACGATGATGTCCGGATTCATGGCCTGCAGGGTCAGTGCGGTGTCCTTGAGGCTTTCGCCCTTTTGCAGGCTGGAGCCGCTTTTGCCCAAAGCGAAGGTGTCCGCGGACAGGCGCTTGCCGGCCATATCAAAGGACATTTTGGTCCGGGTGCTGGGCTCGGAGAAAAACATGATCACGCTTTTGCCTTTGAGCGTGGGTACTTTTTTCACCGGCCGGAAGTTGATCTCGTGGAACTGCTCGGCTGTGTCCAGAAGGTGCATCACCTCAGGCTCGGTGAGCTGGTCCACATCCAGAAGGTCCTTGTGAGGCCAACGAAATTTATTTTCTTCCTGGTGCATACAATACTTCCTTGGAGATTAGGTGAAGAGGCGGTCGCCTTTATATAAAAAAAATCCCTGTCGCCGAAAAACGGTGCAGGGAGTTGTTTCTTGGCAAGTGCTCATAGTTTTGTGTCGTATGGCGGTTTTTGCGGACAATACAGGCGCGGTTTTTGCAGAAATTTTACGAGAGGAAAGAATTGCGCGTTTGACGCGGATAGCCTTGAGCATAATCCTGGTACGGTCCGTCGGTGTATTTTGATTTGTTTGTCATAAAGAAGAAAAAAAGTAAAGCGGATCGACATGGCCGGGAATGGCGGAACCAGGCTGCATGAGAATAAGCCGACAAAAAATTGATAGAGATTTTTCCCTTGGGAATATTGCCTTTACAGGCAAAATTAACAGGCGGGCATATGAATAAAGAATTGTGCATCATTCACGCGAACTGTCAGGCCGACCCCATGCTGGAGTTGCTGCTTAAGCATGCCCCGTTTTGCGAGCGGTTTGCGGTGGAAAAATATACCAACTACCGGCAGGAGAAAATTGATCCGGCACGGCTCGCCGCCTGCCGTGTATTTATGTATCAGCACCTGGGCGATAAATGGGGCGAGCACGCGTCAAAGCACCTTTTAAGCCTGGTTAACCCCAAAGCCGAAGTGCTGCGCCTGCCCAACATGTTGTTCAAGGGCTACTGGCCGTTTTGGACCGCGCACAGCCCTTCTGATTTCGGGGATTTTTTTCTGGATAAGCTCATTGACCTGGGCCTCGGCAAAAGAGAGATTCTGCGTCTGTATCTGCATAATGATCTGACCCGCAAGTTTGACCTTCAGGCTATGCTTGAAGAATCCATAGCCGTTGAACGGGAAAAGGAAAAAGATTGTCTGGTGGATTATGTGGATTTTATTTTGCAATACTATCGCAAAGAGCAGGTCTTCAGCACCATTAACCATCCCAGATTTCGTTTGATCAGGCGCATGACCGCAAGCGTGCTGGCGGCCCTGGGTCTGCCGGGCCTGGCGGATGCGGAAGAGAAAGCCTTGGCCGCGCGCAGCGATCCTTATCCGGAATTCGCCCTGCCCATTCATCCGCAGGTGGCCGCTTTTCACGGACTTGAATTTATAGGCCCGGACACCCGCTATGAGGTTTTCGGCAAGCAAAAGACCTTTGAAGAGTATATTAGTAATTATATTGATTGCCGCTTCAGCGGCCTGGAATCTTTTGTCTGCTATTTGCACGTCGCCTAAAGCCGGTTGCGCGGTCCACATTTTCCGATATTTAAATTTTGAGCAGCAGCGGCAGACGGGTCAGATCCCGGAGGCTGTCTTGCCAGGCTTTGTGCCAGGCCAGCGGCAGATGGGGGAAGGTTTCGTTGAGGCGATGCACGTCGCGCCCCGCGGCCCGGTTGAACACGGCCAGGCGCTCGGCCAGAGCGGCGCGGTTTTTGAGCACGTAGCTTAAGTGGGTAATGGGGCTGTGGGGCAAAAGGGCCGGGGCGCCGGTAAAGCCGGTTAGAATTTCATGCACGGGGTTGATGTATTCAAGCTGCGCCTTGCGTATGAACAGCCTGAGTTGAGGGTCGGGCCACAGGCCGTAGCCCATGCGAAAGTGCTGCTCGTCGGGGTAAAGGGTCAGGCGGGGCAAAAGGTAGGCCGCGGCCTGCGGAGCGGTAATTTCGTTTCTGAGACCTTCCCAGGCGGCGCAGGACAGGCGTTCATCAGCATCAAGGGCCAGCACCCAGGGGGTTGCGCATAAAGAGAGGGCATAGTTGCGCTGGGCCGAGAAATCATTTTGCAAAGGGCGGGCGGCATGGCGTACGGGAACCGTGCAGGCGGCGTCCAAGGCGCGGGCTCTATTCGGCACTGCGGGCGCATCCCAGACCACGATAACTTCCGCGAGCCACTCGGGAATATGCGCGAGAAAAGTGTTCAGTTCCGGCTCGTCAGGATGGGCGATGACATAGAGACAGAGCGCCTGCCCGGCTGGCGGCGGGCTTTCCGGGGTTGGGTCGAAGCGCAGCAAGCGTTGCAAGGTGTGGGCTTGCTCAGCTTCCGGGCCTTGCAATTCCGGATTTACGCAAGTTATGAATTTTTGGGCGAGCATGGACCCGCGGGCCAGAAACCAGAGCGCCCGCACCGAGGCGTCGGCCAAGACTAGAGGCGCCGCATTTGAAAAAAGGCCATCATTGCGGGCGTCACGCAGGCGTTGCGGCGTAGGCTCACAAACCAGCAATGGGGCATCAGGCAGGGCCGCCTGCAGGCCGGCCGTGATGCCTCCCCTGCCCAAGCCGATGAGGATGACCGCTTCCGCATTGCTTTTTTCAGCGAGGCGCCCGACGCGAGAAATAAATTCCGCATTTTCTTGTTCAGGGCAGCTTTTAAGCGCGGGTAAGTCTGGGCCGGCCAGATTAAAGGCCAGAACCTGCTCGGTATAGGCGCGCAACAGGCCGGAGGTGCATTGCGGGCAGGCGGGAAACAGCATGGCGATCCTTGTGGAAAAATATATTTCCGGCCTAACCGGAGAATTTCTTTTTAAGAGATTCCCCGGTGTTGCGCAACCGACTTTATAGATAAAAAGCTTTGTCTAGGCCTGGCTCATTTTACGGTACATGGCGTTGCCGGCCATTTGCCTGGCGAATCCTAAACCGGCGGGCGCGGCCGAAGGCGTCGCCGTTGCTTGCGTTTGCGGTGCGTTTTGCGGCACGGCAGCGTTTTGCGGCAGAGGGGCTGGAGCGGCTTGAGTTTGTGAGGCTAGCGCGTTCAATGCTTGGGCCGCAGCCTGAGTTTCTGGTTGCGGCGCGGCGGCAGCGGCTTTCGGCGCAAGCTCTTGTTGCACGGGGCGCATGACCGTAGGCGCTTCCTCTGTGTTTTGGGCGGGAGCTGATGTAGCCTGGGCCTGCTGCATATAAGCCGCACTTTGGGCTCTGGCGCTGACGCCCAAGGCCGCCGGGCCGGTGGGCGCCTGCAGGGGGGTGGTGTCGGCGAACATGCGGTTGCCGGTGGTTCTGGGGGTGGCCTCGGCCAGATTTTGGGCCGGAGCTTCATTTACCGCAGCAATAGCTTCCGGAGTATCGATGATTTGCGCATAGGCGCTACGCAATCCTTCCAGGACGTTGATCACGTCATCCACAAACTTGACGTTCATTTTAATACTGGCTTTCAAGAGATGCGAGTTGCAAAACATGTACAGCTGGTGCAGGTTTTTAGACAGCTCGCCGCCTTTTTCCATGTTCAGGGAGCCGTCAAGCTCGGCAATAATGTCCATGGCCTTGGAAATAAGCATGCCTTTTTCGGCGTAATTCTGCTTCTCTATTTCCGCTTTGGCCTGGGCGAGGAAGTTGATGGCCCCTTCGTAGAGCATGAGCAACAGCTCGCCCTGGTTGGTGGTGGTGATCTGGGTTTGCATATAAGCAACGGAGGCTCTTTGCATGGATATTCTCCTGCCGCTGGTAAGCGGGAAAGTTTATTTGGTGCTGGAGTTGGAGTTGAGTTGTTTGACGGCCGCTTCCAGGGCCTTCATCTGGTTGTTGTAGGTGCTCAAAACCGCGTCCAGGTTGGCGAAGCGCTTGCGGATGGTTCTTTCCCAAACGATCAGCCGCTGTTCTTCCTGGTCAATTTTCTTGTCGGCCACTTTCATGATGTCTTTATAGTTGGCTTCCAAAATGGTCAGAGTGCCGCCGCCGTGGCCTTCCGGGTCTTTGGGGGCGATGGCGGCTTCCAGGGTGTCGTATATTTCCTGAATTTTGCCGTTTTTCACCGTAACCTTGCCGCTGTAGTTGCCTGCCGTGAAGTTTTCAATCTGCAGGGCCATACCTTTGGCCGGACCGTCCAGGGCCGTGATCTGCTTGGTATCAGTATCGTAGTTGGCCTTGTAGCCGCCGATGGTGGCGTTGATGACATTGCCGCCGGAGTCCACCTCGTATTTGACGTTGTAGTTGCCGGCTTTGGTGGTGCCTTTAATCAAACCGGACAGCGAGAAGTCGCCGGAGTCCACATAGGTTTCGCCGTTGGCGGCGAACAATTTGGCCACTTCCATGGGGTTCTTGCGCAGAATCTCGTCAAAAGTGGTGTAGGAGCCGTCTTTGTTTTTAATATCTTCAAAGGTCAGCAGGCCGAAGTCCTTGGAGGTGGTGTCGGCCACGGTCATAATGCCGATCTGGGCCAGAGAGCTGTACAGATCGCCGTGGGTCACGCCGCTTTTGTCGGTCCACAGATATTCAAAACCTTGCGCTTTGCTGGCCACAACGCTTTTCAGGTTGGAAGCGATAAGCTGCACGCCGTAGTTGCCGGTCAGGAGCGAACCCTTTTGGCCCAGAAAGTTGGAGCCGGTTTGCTCTGTGGCGGTGTCAGGGTTGTTGGGGTCCTTGCTGTCGTTGACCTTGGTCAGCTCCAGAATTTTCGTGCGCAGCGCATTGACGGCTTCAACCACAGCGACCACGTTTTCTTTGATTTTGCCATAGTCGGTGGTCACGGTGATCTGGGTGTCGCCTTCGTCTTTAATGTTTATGGTCACGTCCGGAATGACGCCGGTGACCGTATTGGTGGTGGATTCCAGATATTTGTCCGGATCGGGCGGGAAGCCGTTGACCTTGAATTTGGCGTTTTGGGAGTCCTGCACGTAATAATTGTTGGCAATGGTTTGCGAAGTTAAACCCGTGAAGCCGGGAGCGGCCGTCACATCCAGGCCCATGTCCGTGCCGCCGTTCAGGCCGCGCAACTCAAAAGTCACGTTGTTGCCGCTTTTAGCTAGGGACGCCTTCACGCCGGGGTTGCCCAGGCTTTCTTCGTGAGCGTTGATCTGGGCGGCAAGTTGCTCGACGGTGGTGCCGTCGGCCACGCTGATGGTGCGGGTGGCGCCCTGATAGGTGTAGGAGAAATCCAGATTGCCGCCGGTGCTGTTGACCACGTCGGTTTTACCGGTAAAGCCCTGGGTGTAGGCCGTGGGCGAGAAGTCGCTCAGGCCTGTGCTGACGATGCTTAAGGTGGAATTCTCGCCCAGATCCATGCCCTTGAGCTGGAAAATGTAAGAGCCGCCGCTGTTGATCAGCGAGGCGCGCACTCCGGGGTTGGTCTGGTCGTTGTTGATGATTTTGACCAGAAATTCCAGGGTGCAGCCGTCCTGAACCTGCACGCTGTGTTGCTTGCCTTTATAAATATAGGTGAAGTTTTGCGTGGCGCCGGTGTTGTTGACCACGGTCTTCAGGTTGTCGAATTCCTGGTTGGAAGTGAACGTGGCCGCCTTGGCCATTTGAGCCACTTCCAGTTTATGAGTGCCTTCGTCGGCGTCAGTGCCCACTGTGGCTGTGGCCACGGTTTCTTTGGATGAAGCCGCGCCTTTGGACATGAATTTGTTTATGGAGTTGATGTCGTTAAGTTTTTTGCGCAAGTCCACAATGGCGGTGTTGAGCTCCTGGAAAGCGCCGAGACGCCGTTCCCAGTCGGCCCGCCACAGAGTCATGCGGGCTTTGGGTATGGACTCAAGCTTCTTGAGCTGGGTGATCATAGTATCAAAATCAGTATCTGAACCCAGACCTGAAAAGTGGATACTACCTGATGCGTATGAGACAGCCATAACTTATCCTCATGCTGAATTTTTTGCCGGGGGCAACGCGCTCCATGCTTTTTTGAAAGTCACAGCAAAAATTATGCCGGGAGCGGGGTAAAAATTGCCCATCACTCCAAAAAGCGACTTGTGTTCAGCATTCCACAACTTTCATATCGGCTGACCCGGCCAAGTCTTTATGTCTTAAGTTTCATAAATGTGTTCGATCTTTTTCGGCTTGCCCCGGAAAGCGACCCGGCATAAAGTGCGGAGGATCTGTTTTAAAACTGTTAAGGAGCAAGTCTATGGTTTCATTTCCTGCTGAGCAGGCCCCTCTGGTGCATGTGTGCTTTTTGGGCGAGGCAGCCCGCATTTATGGAGAAGAGTCGCCGGGCAGGGGGATGCCTCCCGGCTTTGCCCCGGCCACGGCCACCTCGGTGGGTATTGATTTGCGGGCCTGTTTCGCCGAAGAGGAAATCAGTCTGACCTCCGGCGCGCGGGCCGCTGTCCCTTCCGGCGTGGTCATTGAGCCGGTTGTGCCGGGTCTCGCCGGCTTTGTTTATTCGCGCAGCGGCCTGGGCGCCAAACACGGCCTGGTGGTCGCGCAAGGGGTGGGGGTAATTGACCCGGATTATCGGGGCGAAATTATGGTTTGGCTGCTGAACACGTCGCAGAGGACCATGAGCGTTAAACGGGGCGAGCGCATCGCCCAGCTTGTTTTTCAGCCGTATGTGCGGCCTCTGATTCGCCGCAAGGAACAACTTTCAGAAACCGCGCGCGGCAGCGGCGGCTTCGGGCATACCGGGCAGTTTTAGCAATATTTAAAGACGCGCCCGGTTGTCGGCCGGCCGCTTGCGCATTCTCCATCCGGGGCCTATAATAATTTTTACGCGTAAATTTAACCCGCTTATTGTTTTAGGAGAAATGAAATGACTCCACGCAATCCCAAGGAAATATTCAGCAAAGGCATTCCCGCCTTGGAAAAGGTGCTGGACGAGTTGTGCTCGCCGGAATCTTACGGGGATATGCCCCTGCATCCTACCCACGGCACCCCCATGCCTTCGGTGGCGGACTTGGAAGAAATGATGCACCGCCTGTATGCGGCGCTGTTTCCCGGCTACTTCGGCACCAGCCGCGTGCACCGCGAGTCCATGCGCTATCATTTGGGCGCCAACCTGGACAGCATTTTCCGCATTCTGGCCGAGCAAATTTACCGGGGCAGCTGCTTTGCCTGCGCCGCGCCCGATGAGGAATGTCCCGACTGCGGCAAGGACGCGCCGGAAATAGCCCTGGCTTTTATGGATACCTTGCCGCGCATTCGCCATGCTCTGGCCCAGGACGTCAAAGCCGCCTATGAGGGCGACCCGGCCGCCAAGAGCCCGGGCGAGACTATTTTTTGCTATCCCAGTATTGTGGCCATGATTCACCACCGCATCGCTCACGAGCTCTACCGCCTGGACGTGCCGCTCATTCCCCGCATCATCAGCGAGATGGCTCACTCCAGAACCGGCATCGACATTCACCCCGGCGCCAACATCGCCGAGGATTTTTTCATTGACCACGGCACGGGCGTGGTTATCGGCGAGACCTGTATCATCGGCAAGGGCTGCCGCCTCTACCAGGGCGTGACCTTGGGCGCGCTGTCCTTTCAGAAAGACGACAGCGGCGCGCTGGTTAAAGGCGTGCCCCGGCACCCCATTCTGGAAGACCGGGTTACCGTGTATGCTGCGGCCACCATTCTGGGGCGCATCACCATCGGCGCCGGCTCCATGATCGGCGGCAACGTCTGGCTCACCCACTCGGTGCCGCCCGGCTCCAAAGTGGTGCAGCAACGCTCCACCGAGCCCAAGACTTCAGAGAAAATGGTGGGGTAGACGACCGGGGGGCGCGCCCCGTGAGTTTCCCGTTCCACCGGCCGCCTTCGCCCTTCTTAACCCTTATTGGGGAAGGAGAGGGAGCAGTTGGAATAGAGGCGTGAAGCCCTTACAGGCGAGATCTTACGTTTTTTTGTTAGTTGGCGGCTTGCAAGTGGAGCAAATGCAAAGCCGGCGGAAAGTGCTTTTTGTGGGCGCACGGGCGCAGCAAGTCTCCGAGGATGCGGAAAACGCAAAGGCCCCTGCGGGAACTTTCCCGCAGGGGCCTTGTTTTATGGGGGATACCTTAGCTCACAATGTACGCGGCGAACCTGAAAAATTTAAAGGCTTAATGTTCCGGGCAAGTGCGCGCACGAGCAAAAGCGTGTTGCTTGCATTTCAAGCGATGCGGCTGAGAAAAGACTTCTGCGTTGTCTTGAAATTCAGCCGAGCGTCATCTTTATAGCATTTACGCTTTGAGATGGTGGCTTAACAATCGGCAAAGCCTCCCTACAGCGATCTTGCGGGTGTTGCTGCTTTTTGCTTCACAGCGCCGGAGCAATTTTCCTTTATGATTTTAATATTAAAATGCTCTAGCTGAACAACTCCGCGTCTTCCTGCAGCATCTTCTCCGCAATGTTGCGCGGATCGATTTGATACTCGCCGGCCGCGATTTTGGCCTTGAGGGCGGCCACAGCCTCGGCGCGCACCTCAGGCGCGGCCAGGGCGGCGGAGTAGCCTTCGGCCCGCAGCTTGGCTTCGGGTGAAACTGAAGCGCGGTCTCCGGATTCGGTGCGGGCGGCTTCCGCCTTGCGCCGCGCCTTGTCCAGAGAGGCGGATTCGCTTTGTTCCGTTTTAACGTAAGGATCAAGATTACCAAGTATGTTTTTAATTTCCATAAACAACCTCCCTTAAAAGGGATATGACTATTAAAGCATGGTCTGGTCCACTTTGTCCAGCGTAATGCTCCACAGCCGGTCCAAGATATGGATGCGCTCTTCCGCTTCCACTTTTTCCGATCCGGACTCGGTTTCGCGGTAAACCTGAAAACTCAAGTCTTCGGCCGGAAATCTGAAGCTGAACTGCTCGCCCATTTCCTGTTCCAATTCTGCTTTGACATCCTGGACAATGGGGTTGTC
>CBDTYX010000057.1:0-9857 GCA_965364745.1 uncultured Desulfovibrionaceae bacterium
CGGCCATAGCCCGGATATTATCCGGCAGGGGACGCAGCAGGGCCAAGTCGGACACCGAGACTTTACCGCCGGGCTTGAGCGTGCGGAAAATTTCGCGCCAGACCTGGGGTTTGTCCGGGGAGAGGTTGATCACGCAGTTGGAAAGCACCACGTCAACGCAGGCATCCGGCACGGGCAGATGTTCAATCTCGCCCAGACGGAATTCCACGTTATCAAGGCCGGTGCGCTCCCGGTACTGCTCGATGTTTTTGCGGGCCCTGGCCAGCATTTCCGGGGTCATATCCACGCCGATGACCCGGCCGGAAGCTTTGACCTTTTCGCCCGCCTGAAACACGTCAAAACCGCCGCCGCTGCCGAGATCAAGCACCACCTGGCCTTCCTGTAAAGCGGCGATGGCCACGGGGTTTCCGCAGGACAGCCCCAGATTGGCGCCATCGGGCAGATTGGCGAGGCTCGCCGCGTCATAGCCCACGGCCTTGGCCAGCCGGATAGGGTCAAGCTGGCCGCTGCGCTGCCCGGAGCAGCAGCACGATCGCCGCCCCACGGCAATGGCCGCATATCCGGCGCGCACGGTTTGTCTGATTTCCTCATTGGATTTGTTCTTGTCAGGCGTGCTCATAAATATTTTCTCCATGCAAATATTAAATCCGTTACGCTTTTTGATTTCCACAGCAGGCAGGCAGAAATTCCGGCGCCACTCCGCCGGCCGTCCGGTAAGCCCGGCACTGCTCAGGATCACCGGAGCAGCACTCGGCCGTGAGGTAGGCAATGACCCCCAACATGAGCGGAATATCGGCTCTATAACGCGTGTGGCGGCCTTCACGCTCCATGTGGGCCAACCCGCTGTGGACAATGGTTTTCAAATGGAATGAAAGATTGGTCTTGGGAATGCCGGTAAGCCGGGCAATTTCCCCGGCCACCAATCCGTCCGGCGCATATTTGACCAGCAGTCGAAAGATGGCCAGCCGGGCTTCGGAAGCCAGGACTTCAAAAATAACAGCGGCGGTTTTGGGTTCCATTGAATAAACATTCAATATTATTTGAACAATGTCAAGCCGACAGTCGTATTTAAGCAACCTCTGAAGGAGGCCTTCCCCAAAAGCCGGATCTTGAAACTCCCCTCCCCCGCCCTCCTTTCCTGCCCGGCCACAGGGGCAGTTTTTCGTAAGCAAAATACAAAAAAACGGCCTGGGGCTTATTCGCTCCAGGCCGTTCTTTTTTTGCGTTATTTTCTAAAATTAGAAGCGTTGCGGGCGCTTTTCAGCTTCGTTGACGCGCAGCTTGCGGCCGCCGTGTTCCGCGCCGTCCAGCGAGGCGATCGCGTTTTGGGCGTGGGCGTCTTCCATTTCCACAAAACCGAAACCGCGTGAGCGGCCGGTTTCACGGTCAAACATCACCTTGGCGGAAACAACTTCGCCAAAAGGCTCAAAAATGGCTTGCAAAGCGGATTGGTCAACGGAAAAAGGCAGATTGCCCACATACATAGACATGCTCATGTGTCATAACTCCATGAATTTTTAGGGAAAAGTAAATTACGAAAAAGGAATTAAGCACACACGCTGAATCTTTTCAGAAAAATACGAGACCCAAATTAACTAGACCGATAAAAAATACGCCTTAATTTCGCCTTGTCAAGATATATTTTTGTTATAGCGCCAGGGCGTCCCCTTTTTCAACAACCCGCAAGCTTCGCCCATTGCTAAACCGTAAGGGGCAGGGTAAAAGTAAAATCAAGCAGGCCCCATGATTAAAACCGGGATTGCCTTTCTCCAGCGGCCGGCAAAAATTTATGACGGATATGGACACTTTATTCAAAAAACGAAAAATACGCTTTGAGCAGCTTCTTTCTTTTGGATTTTCCAAGCGCGGAGATGCCTATGTCTATACGGCCGGCCTGGCGGGCGGGCAGTTTGAAATGACCGTGAAGATCAGCAAAGACGGAAAGATGTTGACGGAAGTCGTGGATGGCGCTTCAAGGGAAGGCTATGTGCTGCACCGCGTTCCCGGCGTGCAGGGCGCATTTGTGGGCGCGGTGCGCGAGGAATATGAGGCCGTGCTGGCTGCCGTCGCCAAGGCCTGCACTGAACCGGATGTGTTTAAAAGCGAGGAGGCCAGGCGGATCATTGCCTATGTGCGGGAAAAATACCGAAGCGAGCTGGAATTTTTGTGGAAGCGCTTTTCGGACAACGCCATTTTACGGCGCCAGGACACCGCCAAGTGGTATGCCGCGTTATTAATTCTGCCCAAAATAAAACTGGGCCTTAACGAACCCGGCCTGGTTGAGATCATTGATTTGCGCAGCAAGCCGGAAAACATCGTTGCCCTGGTGGACGGGAAAAAATATTTTCCTGGCTATCACATGAACAAAAAACACTGGTTTGCCATTTGCCTGGACGGCTCCGTGCCCGTAGAAGAAATTTTTGCCCGGATTGATGAAAGCTTTACGCTGGCGGTGAAATAACGCGGTTTCAGTTAAAATGGCCTTAACTAATACGCCGGCTAAATTCTTGAATAAGAGGCTCATAACATGTTGGGATATGGCCGCCTTTGACTGGGAGACTGTTGTTGGACATTTGACAATGCAGTATCCAGATATTTCTAAAAAATCATTCGATTTGGCTTTATCATCATTGATAATTCAAAACGCGGAATAGGGCTGGGTAAAAAATGTTGTCATTAGCTATTAATTACATTTTTGACTATATTAAAATCGATAAGATTACGTTAGGCGTATTTGAAAATAATAAATCAGCTATTGCGTGTTATCGTTCCGTTGGTTTTCAGCCTGTTATATTAGATAAAAAAGAAACTTATTCTTGCATGGGAGAGACATGAAGTTGCCTTGAAATGCATTTGGATCGAAAGTTAGTATAAATCAAGGACGCAATAAATCACAAAAGGCGATAATTAACTTTGCGGATTATTATTTGTAAAAATATTTTTATCGCGAACCTGACATACAGGTAGGGACAGCCATGATCACATCGATTAATAAGTTGATAATTACCGCGCTCCTGCTGTTATTTTTAAGCTTGCCCGCCCTGGCGGAAAATTTTAGGCCCGGCATTTACTCATCGCTTGAGTATCATGAAGAATCGGGTGACCTGCTTGGCGCGGAAATATACGTTATTCCCGCAGGCACGGGGTATTGGGTGGTTTTTCAGGAAAGCCAGGGCGAGCCGGCCGCGCCGATTCTGGTTTCAGCTGAGATTGCCGAAGATGCGATTACCTTTGACTTGCCGGACAAGGGCAGCGGCTACGCGGGCCGGTTTACCGGAAAATTTTTAGAGGACGGGCGTCTGGAAGGCAGATTTGAAGAATCCGGCATAGCGCCCGATGGCAGCGAGCTTTTCAGCCTGCGCTACGGACCGGGCTACTGGCAGAGATAGCCCCGTAATTAGGGGACGGGGCCGCCGGAACTGGGCTGATCTCGCCAAACCGGACATAGCGCTTTGGAATCTTCCTCATTCCAGATAAAAATACAAACCGTCCAGCAGATACTGCTCACCACATTGCTCGGCCAGGTTGAACAACAAACGCTTGAGAGGCGCGGCGCCCCCTCCTTCGGCCAAACGCTTCAGGCCGGCGGCAAAGCGCTTTTTCTCCGCCGCGGAAACACGGCCCTTGAAATATCCCCAAACATGTTCGGCCGCGACGACCCGCGTTCCCGGCGAGCCGGCCTCTTCCAGACCGGCGTCGATAAGGGCGTAAAAACCTGCCGGATCAGGCCTTTCCGCCTTCAAATATTCACGGATAAGCTGATAATGCCGAGGGCTGCGCTCCAGCACGGCGTATTTATATTTTGCCCAGGCCGCGCCCAAAGCCGAACGAGGGGCTTGATTGACGCAATGCAGGCATTTTACGGCGGACAAATTTTTGTCTTTTACCTCGAGCATAATGTCCGGCGCCGGTTGCGGGAGGGCGGCGTAAAAATTTAAAAACCGCGCCGCGTCAATGGTGCGCGAGTGCATACCCGGCTTGCCGCCGGAAAGCTGTTCGGAATAATGGATTTTCTGCCGTCCGTCTTCGGGCCGCCACGTTTCGCCGCAACGCTCAAGCCAGTCCAGAGCGGAACCCGCCGGGGGCGGCAACAGGGTATGGTGGAAAACATCCATGACCACCGGCACGCCAAGGTCACGGCTTAAGGCATAAACTTCGTGCACGGCGAAGCATTTTTCATCATTTTCCAAAATAATGCGCCCGGCCGCCGGGGTCGGCAACAGGGCAAAACGTTTGGCAAAGCGTTGCAGGGCCGCTTGGCGGTCGCCGTATACGCCGCCTACGTGCAGCACGATTTTTGCTTGCGAGTCCGCCCCCAAACTATCCAGGAGCTCGGCATGATAAACCAGATCGGCCGCTGCCCGGAGCGCCACGCCTTCGTCAGGTGAATTGAGCACTGTATATTGCCCTGGATGCATGGATACGCGAATCCCGGCATTTCTGATAAGTTCGCCCACCGCCGCCAGGGGCGCGGCGCAAAGCTTGCGCCAGTTAAAGCAGACTTCCGGATGCGAGGCCAGCGGAATGACATCCGAACTGATGCGCAACAGGCCTATTTCGGACCGGGCAGTGTATTCGATCATCCGGCCAAGGACCGCGATATTGTGCAGAGCCACCTCCAGCAACTGCTCGGGCGAAGCGCCAAGGCGGCAGGCGCGCATGGCCGTGTCCCGCACGCCGATGGTTTTGCAGGCATAGCCGATGTTGCGTATTTTAGACATATGACCGTCCTTCACCATCAGATCCAACGCCGCGTGCGTTGTTTGTAGTCAAGGTAAGCCGCGCCGAACAGCCGCTCCAAAGCCCGTTCCTCCGGAATGATCTGAAATCTGGTCATGTACAGGGCGAACAGCGGCAGGACCAGCAGCGCCAGGCCGTCGCCGAAAAAGATGCCCACACCCGACAGAAACACCGCCATGCTTAAGTACATGGGGTTGCGCGAATAACGGTAAATGCCGCCCGTGACCAGGGTTGAGGATTTTTCCGGCCGCATGGGCAGGTAGGTGGTTTTGGCCCTAATGAACATCAGGCCGCAGGAAATGAGCACATACACGCCAGCTGCGGCCAAAAGCGCGGCCAGAGCCGCCCGCCAGGCCCAAGACAACGACAAAGGCCAGATTCCCCACCAGGCGAGGCCGCCCATGGCCGCGACAGCGGCAAGGATTTGCGCCGGCGGAGGAATTTTCAGCTCAAGATAGGCGTGCATGATCCTTCTCAAAAAAAAGTTAAACCGCTGCTTTAAAAAATTGGACCGATATGCCGTTAGCGCTTTATCGCTCTACTCCACCACATTTACCGTGCCTTCCCGCCGGGGCGGAGCGTGCTCCGG
Source organism: uncultured Desulfovibrionaceae bacterium (assembly GCA_965364745.1). Classification (GTDB taxonomy): domain Bacteria; phylum Desulfobacterota; class Desulfovibrionia; order Desulfovibrionales; family Desulfovibrionaceae; genus JAVBRZ01. Next base: position 5,330 of record CBDTYX010000057.1, read on the forward strand.
CCGTTTCTCCGCATAGCCCAGAGTGGCGCAGCCGTAAATACGGCAGTTCGCCGGCACGCCCAATTTGCTGATATAGGCGCGAAAGCCCGGTTCATCGCTCAAAATGCCGAGTTGGTTGATCCAGCAGGAATCCAAACCCAGGGAATGCGCGGCCAGAAACATATTGCCCAGCACCAGGGCGGCGTCGGCCTCGGGCGTCCTGCTCTCGGCCGGGTCCACAGATACGATAATGAACGTGGGCGCGTCGAAACCCACGGCATACCCCGGAGAGCTGACCATTTCCTTATAGTGATTTACCGGCATGCGCAAGGTGGCGGCCTTGACCTGTCCGGTCAATTCGGCAATAACTTCGGGCGAGCGGATGACCGTAAGATGCCAGGCCTGGGTGTTTCTGGCGCTGGGCGCATACAGCCCGGCCTTGAGTATCAAATCCAGATCTTCTTGCGGAAACTGTTCGGCCTTGTATTTGCGCACGCTGCGTCGGTTTAATATCGTCTTGATGGTTTCATTCATAACGGGCCTCCTTGCCAACTACATTAACAGGAATATATTCATCAAATGAGCAATGGAAAGTTTTTGTTTCCACCCCCAGAGGAAGGCGCCTTATGGACAACGACCTGCACGGCATGACCCGCGATCAACTCATTGATGAAATAAAACGCTTGCGCGCCGGCATACGCAAGCACCGGGACAGCTCCGGGCACAACCTGTGCTGGCATCATCCGGAGCTTTGGAGGCTTTTGCCCGAACCCATGCCTCTGAATATAGCTGTACCGCCCTGGCCTAAATTTATGTCCGGGTGTGTGGCCTACCGGAGCTCGCTGGATAAGGAGCTGGCTGACGCGCCGGTGGACGACCGTAAATATGGCGCGGCCGGTTCAGATGGCGAGCGTTCGTAGCGCCGGCACAAAAGCCCGGCTTAACCCCTTAACCCCAAGGATGCGTTTATGTTTCGGCTAAAAAGGCTGCTGGCCTCACTGCCCGCGCTGTTGTTTTTCAGCGCGTTCACCATCATGGTCGCCTGCGTATCGCAAAATAATCTGCCCGCGCAAACTGCCCCGCCGGGCGAGGCAAGCGCCGCGCCGGAAGCCGGAGTCGCCTTTGTGGTGTATGATAACGGCACACCTTTGCCGCAGGCCGATTTGCGTCTTTACGACCTGTCCGGGGCCGAGCTCGGCCGTGGCGTAAGCGACGCCCAAGGCCGGGCGGTCCTGCCCCAGGCCGACGACGGCGGCAAGCTGCGCATTTCCGCGCCCGGGCATCCGGACCGGGAAATCACTCTGCCGGCGGGCCTGTCCGGCACGGGCGGCGAGGTGGAGTACCGGGAAGTAACCGCACATAAAGAATTCAGCGTGGAACTGCCGGTAATTACCGGCACAGGCTACGCCTGGCAACTGGAGGCCGGCGCAGACGCCGCGCTGACCGGCAATGAAACTATGCCCCGCACGGATAATCTGCCCGGCGGCCCGACCGTGCAGCGCCTGACCCTTAAGCCCGCAGCAACCATCGGCCAGGCTGTTTTGCTCTATGTGCGGCCATGGGAAAAAGACGTGCCCCCCGAGCAATGGCGCATACTGCTGTTTGAGCCGGCCAGTCGATAAAGCGCCGTTGCTGCTCCGGATCTGAGTTGTCGGGCGCGGACAAGTACAGCCGCAACAAACCCGGAAAACCCTACGCAGGCTTTCCGGGTTTTTCTTTTCCGGGACGGACCCCGCAGTCCATCCCGGAAGGAGGCAGCTCAGGTCAAACCAAGCGATCAGCAGACGCCGGAGAGCACATCCGCGTCATCAGGCACTTCATCGACCACATGATGCTTGGGCGCGTGCGTCTTCTGGGTCATTAAGGACACCGCAACCGTGAACACCAGGGAAACCAGCGGTGAAACTATGGTTTCCAGGCCAACCAGATCCTCAGGTATGGTGAAGTGCAGATACAGGCGCAACAGCGACCCGGTGATAATCCCGGCCAGGGCGCCCGGCGTGTTGGTCTTGCTCCAGTGCACGCCAAGCAAAAGCGGCATAAAGCAGCCGGCCAGCACCACGTCAAAGGCAAGGGCAAGCAAAATGCCGGGCTCGGGCTTCACATAAGCCAGCCAGATGCCCATAATCAGCACAGGCACAGCCATAATGCGGCTGATGAGCAGCAGCTTTTTGTCGAATCTGCGCCGGGCTTCATCGGTGTATTCCACGATCAGCTTCTCGCCTCTACGCTCGCGAAGCCAACGCATGATGTTTTTTTGCACAATGTTGCGGCCCATAACCGTGGCCACGCCGAGAATGCCGCCGTTGGCGGTGGAGGCGCCGCAACCGATAACCCCGGCCACCATCAAGAGGCCGAGAATGAACGGCATATGCTCAAGAGCCATAAGCGGCATAACCATGCGCTGGTCGGGGATATCCGGGAACAGGGCGATGCCCATAAGGCCTAAGAAAGCGCAGCACAACCCCATAATCAGGGTGATGGCGGCCGCATACCAGCAAGCCAGTTGCGCGGTGCGCGGACTTTTAGCCGCAAAAACGCGTTCCATGAAGTCCAGGGCCACTACGTCGCCCACGCCCACCGCCACAATGGCGCCCCAGGTGGCCAGAGCCCCGTTGCTCATGGAGGTCAGGCCGCTCAAATCAATATAGCTGGGCGGAATGGCGTCGAGGAAATAGTCAAGGCCGTAAGTCTGGGTCAAGTATACGACGCAGCCGATAAATCCGATCAGAGCAGGATAAATTTGCACAATATCCGTGGCCGCGCAGGAAAACAGGCCGCCGAAAATGGTATATATGAAAATCAGAGTGGAAATGATGATCAGAGCCCAAAGATAATCCATGCCATAGATCACGGTCAGGATCCAGGCGGAACCGGAAAAGTTGCCGGCCACCAAAATGATGAAGCTGATGCACATGAGGATGGACACGGTGAATTCAGTCTTTGAGTCGTAGCGACGGAAGAAAAAGTCCGGCAGAGTCAGAAGATTCATGCGGTTTAAAGGCTTGGCGAACACAAAAGCGGTAATGACCAGGCAAATGGCCACCCCTAAGGGAAAGGCGAATCCGGCCCAAAAACCATAAGCATACGCGCCGGAAGCGCAGCCGATGCTGCCGTTGGCGTCTATGGCCTGCGCCAGCAGCATGGTGCCCACAAAGAAAAATGGCAGTGATTTGCCGCAAACGATGTAGCGCTTGCCGCTGCCCTTGACCAAAGCGACCATGCCCACGCCCAGCAGCACAAAAAAGACTATGAAGATAATTAAGGCAATACCCATTGCAGACATAAATACCCTACCTTACGGCTTATTGTTCAATGCGCCAGCCGCCGCCTTCCGGACGACGGCTCGGGCGAGGAAGCTTTAAGCGGGGCTGTAATGCGCTTTTTGCTCCCTCGCCCGTGTCGATTGCCGACGTTTGCTTTAGTAGCCGGGCACCTGGTTGGGGAAGTAGTCTTCGCAGCCGCCCACGCGGTTAATGTCCAGCGTGGTGCAGTGCAAAGCGCCGCCGAAAGGAATAACCTTATCATAGTTAATGGCTTCCACTTCCATGCCCAACTTGTCCAGTTGTTCACAGTACGCTTTCTCGTGGGCTTCCACAAAAATGGTTTTGGGGTCGAATGAGAAAGTGTTCATGGAAATCCAGGACGTTTGGCCGTATTCGCAGATCAGGTAGCAATGGTGCTTGTGGATGGCTTCGGGCTTCACAGCCGGGATAAGTTCCCAGTCGTTCTTTTTGAACAGTTCCCAGAATTGTTCGGTAATGGGCGGCCAGTCGGGGTTGTACATGCACTTGCCCGGATGCAGGGGGGCGAGGTTGACGTCAATGTGCCAGGGATGCAGGTAGTTGTCGAAAGTGACCGGATGCATGCGCAGGCCCAAAGCCGCGTACTGGCGTTTGAGCCAATCAAAGCCGGCCTTGTTGGTCACGGCCGAAATCTGATGGAATACATCCTTGCCGAAACGCATGGCGTCGGCGGCGTCCCACAGCGGCTCATGTTCGGTGAGCTGGAATTCGGACTTGCGGGCCTTGGCCAGCTTTTCTTCGTGCGACCAGACGTTTTCATAATAATAGTAGTAGTTCTTCACATAGGACTTGTCGGTCAGGCGCGGCTTGGGCGCGGACATCCAGACCATTTCCGGGTCTTCTTTGAAATACTTTTCCCAGAAGGGGCGCAGATTCAGGTATTCATACCAGCGGGAGCGACGGCAGGTGGTGGATTCAATAACCATGTTGCCGTGCACCAGGGTCACGTCACGCACGTTGTTCACGCCGTGGTTGTTGAGCTGGGTCCAGTCGGGCGTGGATACCGGGTTTTTGCTGGTCATAAAAGGCTCGATGGTCACCCGCTCAACCTTGGCGCCGCGCTTTTCAATACGCTTTTGAAACTCATTCATTTGCGCGTTGGCCGCGTCCACCATTTCTTGCGGGAAAGGACCCCAGGAGCCCAGGGGATAGCCGCCTTCAGGCAGATCATACCACCAGCAGGGTTCGGGGGCGGGGATATTGGTGCCTTCCGGCCGGCCCATGATCACAAGCTTGAGAGGATC
>CBDTYX010000058.1:0-9678 GCA_965364745.1 uncultured Desulfovibrionaceae bacterium
CACCAGAAGGAGGATGAGCAAAGCACCGCCTGTCCATTTATTCCACCAATAGGTGGTTTTTTTTGCCATCTAATAACACATTTCATTGTTTTGGATTCCGTTAGAAAGCCAAAACATTTTTACATATAACTATCTGTGTTTATTAATTTTTTCCTACACAGCGTTTGAAGCTGAGCTGGGGTGCAGGTAAAATTTTTTGGCCTGGCCCCCCTTTCCGGGTTGTTTTTGTTGTACCCGAACCAAATTTTTTTACTTTCCGGCAATGCTGTCGGAGCGGATAGTATGCGGGCAGGCCTGTTTATACAATTTTCCAGCCTGACTGACTCAAAACTGCTGCGGCTATAGCTCCAGAACGCAACACCCGCAATGAGCCCGGCGCAATAAGCTCAATCAGGGTTGACGGCAAACCGCCTTTGGGCGAAGGAGGCATATCCAGTACTCCGGCGCAAGCATTCAGCAAGTGAGGAGAAAGCAGCTCCTCCTCCGCCGGTGGAGGCTCTCCGGACAGATTGGCGCTGCTGGCCGTTAATGGACCGCAATGCAAACACAGCTCTCTGGCTGCGGGATGAGAGGTGAGGCGCACCGCCACTTTGCCGGAACCGGCCGTTAAGGCGGGCGGCACCTCGCTTTTGGCCGGGAGAATCACTGACAGCGGCCCCGGCCACAAGGTGCGCAGCAAAGTGATCAATTCGCCCGGCACAAATTCAACCAGCAGAGACAATTGGTCTTCATGCCCGATAATCACCGGCAGAGGCTCTGAAAGCTTACGCTTTTTGGCCTGATAAACTTTAAGTACGGATTTTTCGTCCAGAGCAAGGCCGCCTACGCCAAAAAACGTCTCCGTGGGGTAAATGACAAGCTCCCCGGACAAAACCGCCTGTACGGCCTCAGACATGGTAAAATACCGCATTTGTTTTTACCTTATAAGTTTACGATTGGGGCGCGCCCAGGGGCCAAGATCGCCGGCTCAGCCCGCCAGACTATGCAGCAGATAGCTTGCCCCCATGGTTATATACAAAGAAATTACAGCGGAAATAAACAGAAGAATCGCATAGATGCTCAAACGAATGATTCCGGTCGGCAAATGAACAGCGCGCCGCAAAAGCGCCCGCCCCAGAAGCATTAATATGCCGGCATACAGCCCGGCGGTGAGCACCAGCCATAACGGTGCAAAAACATAATCCATATGGCTTTTAGCTCCTTGCCCTCTTAATGGGTTATGGATTACCATAAATCATATGAAAAAAGCCGCCAACATCATCTGCGTGGGCAAAATGAAAACGCCTCACTGGCAGGATGCCGCCAAGGATTATTTACACCGTCTCAGCCGCTCCTGGCAAATAAAACTCATCACCGTGCGCGAAGCCCGCGATCACTCCTATGAAGACCGCAATCAGCGCGAAGGCGCTTATATTCTGGACGCCTTGAATGATTTGGATTCAGGCGCCACGTTGACCATTGCGCTGGATGAAAGTGGGGATTTGTATACTTCCCCCCGATTTTCCGAACGGTTGCGGCTTTGCTGGGAACAGGAAAACCGCACCCCCTGCTTCATCATCGGCGGCGCTTACGGTCTTTGCCCGGAAGTCCGGCGTAGAGCACGCCATGTTCTATCTCTCGGGCCAATGACCTTTCCGCATGAGCTGGCCCAAGTGCTCCTGCTGGAACAGCTTTACCGGGCCGACGCCATCCTGCGCGGTTCGCCCTACCATCATTAATGCTTAAATATTTCAAGAAGTGGAATGCGGCGCCGCAAAATGCGCTCGGTATAGCTAGGGCTGTTTGGCGGCTTCCCGAATTACGCTGTCCGCAGCTTTAACCTGATTGCGCCCGGCTTCTTTGGCCCGATACATGGCCATATCCGCCCAGTTGATGCATTCCATGACCATATTTTCCAAATCCAGATCATTATTTCGTTCAACCTCGGCCACCCCCAGACTGGCGGTGATGCTGGCTGTTTCGCCGTACTCCAACTTCACCGGCGATGTTTCCAGGGCTATGCGAACCCGCTCAGCCACGGCATGCGCCGTAGCCAGATCTGTTTCCGGCAATAAGATGACAAACTCTTCCCCACCGAAGCGGGCCACAATATCCATGCGCCGCACCGTGGCATTTATAGTCCTGGCCACATGCTGCAGGCAAAGATCACCGTTGAGATGTCCATGGGCATCGTTAAATTGCTTAAAATGATCCACATCCAGCATGGCTATAGACATATGCAAATTACCGCGCAGCGTACGCCCCAATTCCCCTTGAGCCAGCTCCATAAAATGGCGGCGGTTGTACACGCCGGTAAGCCAGTCATATACGGCCATTTTGCGGTATCTGGCTTCACTCGCGCGCAGATTCATCTCCACTTTGATTCTGGCGTTGATTTCCTGTTTCAATTCCCCGGTCAGAGCCAGCAATTCTTCTTCCTTGCTGGTCAGACGTTGCACCGTGGAGTCGAGCCTCCTGGTCATTTCGTTAAACGATTTGGACAACTCGCCCATGAACGTGACTTGTTGCGTAAAATCGCCTTCAGCCACAGCATGCACCTGCCAGTTCAAATGTCGGATGTTGGCCTGCAAGGCCTTAAGATACCCGGCGCAAGAGCCGGAAATGCGCAAATCCCTGTCAAAATCGCCTTTGCTGAAGCTGGACATGGTCTCGCGCAACTCAGAAACTTTATGATGCAGCTCGACCACTTCCGGAATATTTTTCAAGCCGTCAGGCACGGTCGGCAAAGTCGGATCATTGATGAGGCCGATAAAAAGGCGCAAAAGATCCTTAAAGTCCTGGTCGCCGCTGGAGACGGCTTCACCATCAGGAACAGATTTTTGCGCATTCTCGGGTCCGTCTCTGACCATAAGCCCGCCTCCATAACTGCTGGGCTGATTTAATTGCCGTCTGTGGGGCTTGCCTTAGCCAGGAACCGGCAGGTCCTGTCTCCTGTGCACCAGCAGTCAATTTCCTTAACAGAAAACTCTTTTTTATACGCCATGCCTAAAATGCCTGCAATAAAGCCCTCATCATAGGTGCAAATTTCATAATCCAGCTCAGGCAGGCCGGAGCAGTCCAGATCCTCGCCCACCGCCAAAGTTATCTCCAGTGGATCTTCCTTAACGCTCTCAATGCGCAAAACGCCTATTTTCAGCTCTTCAAAGCTGCTTTGCAACTTTTTAACCAGCTCATTAAGACTACCGGCGTCGGCAAGGTATTGTTCATAAAATGAGGCTCCGGCAAGTTTTCCGGCTTCAAAAAAAATCTCGTCAGCCGCTTCCGTGCCGAATCTGCGCTCCAACACATCGCGGAAGGTGAACTGCATCAATCGATAGACTTCAACCCGGGTATACGGACCCATATTAGGACGGCCCACATCTAAATTGCCCAATAAATCCCAAGAAAACGCATACTTTCTTTCCATCATCTTTTTCCTCCGCGCGACATTAATAAGCACTGCACAGTTATACTTACGCAGCTGAATCAGTTTGGCAATAAGTCAATTAGGCGCTTACTGAATTTTATATACTCGACAATAGGTGTTGTCAAAAACTAGTTTGAAATCCTTATGAAAACGCGGATCATCTGCAGGAGACAGCAACAGCTGGACCATGAGCGAATTGTATAAACCGTCGCTGAGCACCAGTTTATCTCCGCTTAGATTATTAAATACAAAATGCCGATCGTTGTAGCGATAGTATGAGTAGCGAGCCAAACCGTCCTTGCCGAGAATATCCAGGCTGTCCGCCTCTACGGGGTCACGTCCGGCTACGCTGACTATGCCGTCGTCAACATTGTATTTCAGGGCCTGCGAAATCGAACTGATATTGTATCCCTTGCCCTCGCGTAAGGCGAAATTCCAGTTGCCGTAGTTGGAAATCCAATATCCCAGGCGCAGAATATCAAAGCTGACCACCAAATATTGCGGCTTACTCTTGTCCTTAAGCTTTACATTGCTGCCGGCCCAACTCTCCACCAGGCGCTGGGCGTCCTCTCCGGAAAGCCCGGCAAACACCGCATTGGCCCTGTCAGCCACGGGCAATTCCGGACCTGCCTCACGTTCAGCCTCAGCGGCCTGCCCTTCCCCAAGGCCGGCGTTGGCTGTGTATTTAATCAATTGTGCCGCGAAATGCGGATTGTCCGTGCTGTACGCCGCTGCGGGCAGATAAAGATGTACGCCGCCGTGACGCGCGCCGTCGGCAATGGTATGCCGCTGAGCAAAATATTGCACGGCGTAGCCGAAATCCCACCAAACCCAGATGGTGGCGCCTTCGGGCGTAAGCAGAGCCAACTCGCGCAAGGCCCTGGCCTGCTCCACCCGCATCATCGGGCCTTGCGACATGCGCGGCACCAGGCTGATGTACGGCACTATCAATATGAGCAAAAGCAAATCCGCCCAGGGAACCAGCCGAAAAAATCTGAGCGCGCGGGCGCGCTGCCTGCGTATATATGGTCTGAGATTGAAAAACACTCCATAATATAAAACATAATCCAGCAGCCATGCCAGCGGCACCGCCAACCCCAAAGCCACTCCCGGCGCGCCGAACATAACCATGCGCCCGCCCAGCTTCATGCCGAACAACGCCAGCAGCAAAAGAGGCGCATGAAAGACGGCCAGAGGCGAAACAATTGCCACTATTACAAATCCGGCAATACCCAGCAGGGAAACCTGCCAGGCGGGATAAAAATAGGCCAGCAGCTCTTTAACGCCTTTCAAGTCTTGAATTTCAATAATACTCTGGGCCACGCCGGGGTAGACAAGCTGCGACGCCGCGTGCAAAGCCGCAGGGTCAGCATCGCGCTTAACGTAGCTGCCTATCAGGCGCAACAAGGCTTCAAGCACCCCTTCGCTTGCGCATAAACCGATGATGAGCAACAAAAGCCCGGCCCAAAGCGCATATAAGCCTGAACGTCGCCAGAAGAGGTCATGCCCGCGCGCACCGGGCGTCATGAGCACATACGCCAAACCGCCCGCGCCCAAAAGCCCCCACAAGCCAAACAACAAGGGTAAAATATACACAGCGGCCCCGCGCCACAACGCGGGGCGCGCCCTGCTGTGACGAAAGGTAAACAGGACAATGAGCAACGGCAAAGCCAACGCGTACCAAAGCACCAGATAGGAGAACAACGAGTGCCACTCTTTGGTCCAAAAACCGAAAATTCCGGATAAAGCCAGGGCAATAAGCCAGGGCCAGGTTAAAATGTTGCCGGATCCCGGGTGAGGTATGCAGTCAGACTCCAGCTCCGAACGGACCACAGCCACAGGAGGATTGCCGCGCACAACGCATTGGCCTGGCCCCTTCAGCCATAAAAGCGGACTGTTCAGCCACGGGCGCAGCCACAGAGCCGGCACCAGCCCCAAAAGCAAAGAAAAAAACAAGGTCACAAGATCCGTATCGCAAAAGCCGAGCAAGGTCCGCGCTAAAAAACCCGGCGCAAAACAAGCGAGTAACCCGGCGCTTATTCCGGCGCAACGCGCTCCAAGAATAGCCGCCCAAATGACCATGACCGCCGCCACCAGCGAAGCTGTAAACGGCGGCAGCCAAAAGCCTATGTTGCCCAGCGGAAGATCAGTGATGCCGTGCAATGCGGCCAAAAACCTGGCCATGGGGTGGCCTTGCCCGAATTCAAAATTTTCAGCTCCGGCCAACCAATGGTAGCTGTCGTGCGTGGCCAGAATATATTCGCCGTCAATTTTATAATCTGGCGAATCCCATTTGGGGGTTTCCCCCAGGCGAATGGCCACAGCTAAAATATAGGCAATAACGGCCAGCGCGATCAGCTGTTTGAGTTTTAAAGATGGTTTGGCAAAAGTCAGGTCCATAGCTGGTTGATATTTTCCCCCTATAAAGTAGTGGCTACACCCATACTCCAAGAAGCAAAAGTTGAAAAGGCCGCAAACAGACCGGGCTATTCAGGACACGATATTTTGCCCGGCGTTGCTTTTCAAAACCGCATGGTCTAAAAACATTTTGCGCCTGCCGTTAGGGCCGGTGCTGAAACCGCATTAAAAAGTGACTTGTTTAATTTTTTAAACCAGGCTTGATGCTTTTTCTGCAGCAGCTTTTGCCATGCCGAAACCTCCTTCTTTCTCCGCTTACTCCCAGGAAACGCCTGGGCTTAAACCCGCCAATAAACCGGAAGAGTCGGATATTGACCGAATTTTGCAAGAAAGAGGTCTGCCGCGATTTACTCCTTCCATTCGTAATCAGTTCGCCTTGTATTTAAATTTGCTGATGAAATGGAACAAGGCCATGAATCTGGTGGGGGCCCGTGACTGGCAGACAGCTCTTCTGAACCTGATGGCCGACAGCTTTTATCTCGATCAATTCATAGCCGATTTGAGTTTGCCGCCTGACCCTGAAATTTGGGATTTGGGCTCCGGCGCCGGTTTGCCGGGCATTCCTTTACGCATTATCCGGCAAACAGGCGTTTACCGGATGGTCGAAGCCAGGGAAAAACGCGCGTTATTTATTGCCAATGCACTGGCCTTGCTGAAATTGCCCGACACTTTTGCCCACCAGGCCAGGGTGGAAATTTTTTTTCAAAATCCGCCAGGCGCAAAAAAGGCGCAAATGATCATCAGCCGCGCCTTTAAACCTTGGCTGGAAGTGTTGGCATTGACCCGGCCTCACTTGGCGAGGCGCGGCCTGACGCTGATTATGAGCAACGGGCATGAAGAAAAAAGCGCGCCCCGCGGCTGGAGAAGCGCCGGAGCCATGGCTTATGAACTTGCCGCTAGCCCGCGCATGTTTCAAGCATTTGAAGCTGTTGAACCTTAATCTCAAGTATGCTTCAAGTCTTCAAAAACTTAATCTTAAATCTTTGCCTTTAATTATTTTTGTTGTAAATTTAAACAAGTTCATTAAAATTATTTTGCGCGACAAGATTGGTGAACCGGCGCATAACCCATAACCATGTTCAAGGAACGCGACATGGATAACTTTGCCTTGCTTTTTCCCGGCCAAGGCGCGCAAGTCCCCGGTATGGGGCGCGATTTTGCCGATGCTGATCCGGAAATTATGGATCTTTGGAAACAAGCTGAAAAAATCAGCGGCCTGCCTTTACGCGAATTGTACTGGGATAGCGACGACGCGGCCATGATTGATACCCGTAATTTGCAGCCCGGCCTTACTGTAGCGAATTTAAGCATTTGGCTGTTTCTTTCCCGGCACATAAAACCTGCAGCCGCAGCTGGACACAGCCTGGGAGAATACAGCGCCCTGGCCGCTTCCGGCGCACTGTCCTTTAAAGACGTCTTGCACGCGGTAACTGTCCGCGGGGGGCTAATGGCCGCTGCGGACCCTTCCGGCAACGGGGCCATGGCCGCGGTACTCAAGCTGCCGCTTGACGCTGTGCTTGAAGCCGCGTGCAAAGCCCAGGACCAGACCCAAGAACTGGTAATTGTGGCCAACCGCAACACCCCGGCCCAATTTGTACTCAGCGGCGCAAAAAATGCCGTGGCCCAAGCGGCTGAACTGGCCAAGCAAGCCGGCGGCAAGGTCATTCCTCTGGCTGTAAGCGGCGCATTTCACAGCCCGCTGATGGCCGAGGCGGCCAAAGAAATGCGCCGCGTGCTGCAAGGCCTGGACTGGCGCCACCCGACTTTTCCGATTTATTGCAATGTTAACGGCCGGGCCGTAAGCGATCGGCTTGCTTTGCAGGACATTATGCAGGAACAAATTACTTCTCCGGTTTTGTGGATTGATACCATTGAGCAAATGCGGCAGGACGGTCTGAACTCCTGGCTGGAGCTCGGTCCCAAGGCTGTAGTCGGAAAAATGGCCCCGGCAATTCTGGAGGCCTGGCATAAAAGAAATGCAAAAAGCCCGGACCAGGCGGCCCCTGCCCCGCAAATAATTGCGGTGACTAACTTAGCGCAAGCCCAGGAGTTTATCGTAAACAACTAAAATAACAACCGGCTCTGCCTTAAAATCGCCGCTAGGGCCCCATGCGCGGATATATCCGCCATAGACCCCGGTCCTGGCGCTATTGGCAGATTTCAAGTTGTTTGCTATACTAAAAAATGTAATTTTTCTACAAACCGGCTCCTGCGTGCTGCTTTAATTATGTCTGAGAACCCCGGCGCCGCATCCCTCGGATCTCCTTATAAAGGCAAGGATCTGCGTCGCCGCCAACACTGCTGACTCATATATTTTATAACATGCGCACAAAACAATACTTAAAAACACAGCTTACCGCCGCGGCTGAGGCTCTGGGCCTTCACTGGCCGGAGCGGGCGGTCATTGAAACTCCCAAAGATCCTAAATTCGGCGATCTGGCCTGCAATATCGCCATGCTGCTGGCCAAGGACGCAGCTCGCCCGCCGGCGGAGCTGGCCCGCGACCTGGCTCAAAAAGTGTTGTCTCTATCGAATTTGATTATCAAAGCTGAACCGGCCGGGCCGGGATTTATCAATATCACCTTCAGCCCGCATTTTCTGCTGGAATCGGTGCCTCTTATCCTTGAAAGCGGCAAGCGCTACGGTGCCGACACTATTGAAAATCCCCGCACAGTTAACGTGGAATACGTATCGGCCAATCCTACCGGACCTCTGCACATTGGACATGCTCGCGGCGCGGCCTTGGGCGACAGCCTGGTAAGGCTCTTACGCTTTGTCGGCCACGGCGTTAGTTCTGAATATTATATCAATGATGCCGGTCGCCAAATGCACACTTTGGGACAATCCGTGTATTTGCGCGTTCTGGAATTAGCCGGCAAAGAAATTACTTTTCCCGAGTATTGCTACCAAGGTGACTATATTGTAGACATCGCCCGCCAGATTTTAACCAGCACTCCGGAACTGCCCAATTTTTCGCAAGCAGAAGGCATTAACGTCTGCGCCGACTATGCCGCCGACTTAATCTTAAGCGGCATCAAAAATGATCTTGCCCTTTTTAGGGTGGAACATCAGGTGTGGTCCTACGAAAACGAATTGCTGGCTTCAGGCGCCGTTGACAGAGCTTTTTCCCAGCTCAGCGAGATGGGGCTCATTTTTAAGGAAGACGGCGCTGTATGGCTGCGTACAGAAGTTTTCGGCGACGACAAGAACAGAGTCTTAAAAAAATCAGACGGCTCACTGACTTATTTTGCCACCGACATAGCCTATCATCTGGATAAATATGCGCGCGGATACGATATTATTGTTGATCTTTTAGGCGCGGACCATCACGGTTATGTGCCCCGCTTGCGAGCAGCTCTTGAAGCCTTGGGCAAACGGCCGGATTCTTTTGTGGTTTTGATCATCCAACTGGTCAGCCTGCTGCGCGGCGGCGAGCAAATCGCCATGTCCACCAGAGCCGGAGACTTTGTGACTCTGGCTGAGGTTTTGCAGGAAGTGGGAACAGATGCCGCCAGATTCATATTCTTATCCCGCAAAAGCGACAGTCCTCTTGATTTTGACTTGGAATTGGTCAAAAAACAAAGCTTAGATAACCCGGTTTATTATGTACAATACGCGCATGCGCGCATTTGCGCCCTGCGCCGCAAGGCGGATGAGGCCGGAATTTCCTTGCCCGGAGGCTTGACCGCCGATGACCTCCTGCCTTTGGATACCCAGGAGGACATTGAACTTTTAAAATATCTGGACGCTTTTCCGGAAAATCTGCGCAATGCGGCGGTCAGTTTTGCGCCACACCACATCAGCCACTATCTTATGACCCTGGCCGGTCTGGTGCATCGCTATTACACCATGCA
>CBDTYX010000059.1:0-9573 GCA_965364745.1 uncultured Desulfovibrionaceae bacterium
GATACCTACGGCGCAGATTCAGCCGGCTTCTGCCCGTATGCGGCTAAAGAAGCTTACCCTGCCATGGCCGAGTTTTTGCTTGTGGATAAGCCTGACGCGCAAACCTTGAACTACTTGCGCAGCTTTAAAGGCAAATCCCGGGGCGAGGCCACGCCGCCCAACGTCATTATTATCATTATGGAATCTCTGGCCTACCCCAAAACATCATTTGCGCCGGGGCAAGGCAACCCCACGCCGCGCCTGAAAGAGCTGGCCGGGGAATCCTTGGTTTTCCACCGCTACTTCGCCAATGCCCGGACCACGGCCCGGGGGGTATTTTCCGTGATGACCGGCGTGCCGGACATTAACTTAAGCAGCACCTCTTCGCGCAACCCTCTGGTGGTGGATCAACGCGTCATCGGCAATGAATTTAAGGGTTACGACAAATATTATCTCATTGGCGGCAATACCAGTTGGGCCAATATCCGTTCCATTTTGGGACAGAATATTGAAGGTCTGCATATTTTAGAGGAAGATTACTGGAAAGCGCCGCGCGCCGACGTTTGGGGCGTAGATGACTATGATATGTTTAAAGAAGCCAATGAGCTTTTTGCCGCCCGCGACCCCAAACGTCCTTTCCTGGCCGTAATTCAAACCGCCAGCTTCCACAAGCCGTACACAGTTCCAAAAACGCCCGGCTTTGAAATTATTCCCCTCTCTGAAGAAGACAGGCACAATTACGGCTTTGAAAGCCAGGAAGAATACAATTCCATGCGCTACACCGATTTCGCGGTGGGCGAGTTCATCCGCTGGGCCAAAGAAAAAGGATACTATCATAATACCATCTTCTTCATCCTTGGCGATCATGGCCTTAACGACAAAGTCCACAACATGTTCGGCGGCTATATAGCCGCGCGCTTGGCGCCGTGGCATGTGCCGCTGCTTATTCACGCCCCGGCGGAGTTGGGACTGGTAGCTCCCGGCGAAACCATGATGCCGGCCAGCCATGTGGACGTGTTTCCCACCGCAGCGGGCCTGGCCGGGATACCATACAGAAACTGGACGTTGGGGCGGGATCTTTTTGATGCGCGCTACGACGCTTCCCGGGAGGTGTATATCGGCGGCAAGGCTACAGAGCCTATTCACTTGGTCAAAGGGGACTACTGCTATCTAGATAATCGGGCGGGCGAACACCGTTTGTACCGTATTTCTGATGCTGAAGCAGTGGATCTGGCTGAGCAGGAGCCGGCCTTATTCCTGCAAATGCAGAAGTTGACCGAAGATATGGATGCAACCATCCGCTATATGCTGTTTAACAACAGAAAAAGCGGCCGTTAAAGGGGCCGCGGGCGAGCAAATGGCTGGTTGCGGGGCCAGTTGCACGGCGTGTCGCGCTCAGGCCCTTCTGGTGGCCAACCAGCAAAGCAGCGATCCGGCGATGACCAGCCCCACCCCCAGCCAAAAATCAGTCGGCGGCAGGGTTTTCAGCCACAGGCAGATGAACAGCATGGATGCGGCCGGAGTGAAATAAGAAAGCACGGCCAGGAGCACCATGTTGCCCTTGTGCAACCCGGTTTCCCACAGAGAATAAGAGACTCCGTGTATCACGCCCATCAGCGCCAGTTCGCACAAAGGCCACACGCCGGGAAAGTGCAAAGATTCGCTTCCGGTCAGGAAGTTGATCCATAAAGCCGCGGCCACGGCCATGAAAAACAAAGACACCGCATTATGGCCCTGGGCGTAGCGGGCGCTTAAGTTGCAATACAACCCCCAGGAAAACGCCGCTGTCAGGCCGAGGGCATAGGGCATGGGCGCGGCCAGAATATTGCTCCAAAATCCGGCTGGGGTCACTTCGGTTCCGGCGGCCAAACACCAAAAAATGCCGGCCGAGGATAGGACAGCGCCCGGCCAGACCAGCCAGCTCAACTTTTTTTTGTTTATCCAGATGGACAAAACAATGATCAGGCATGGCCACAAATAGTTGAGCATGCCCACTTCCAAGGTTTGGCGGTGGTTTGCGGCCAGCCCCACGGCCTGGGAAAACGCCACGCCATAAAGCACAAAGAAAAAGCCGCCCCCCCAGACGTAGACAGGCGGCATGGCCCGCAACTTGGGGGGGCCTTCTCTTAGGCACAATGCCGCCGCGGCGATAGTGTACATCAGCGCCGTGCCCGCATCCACGCCAAATGCTTCCGTAACCGAACGCATCAGCGCTATGGCGGCGCTCCACATCACCAGAGCGGCTATGCCGCATAAATTGCCCCTGAAAGTCGTCATCAAGAATAACCTTTAAAAAATGTGGCCGCGCAAAATCATTGACTCAGGCTGCGTCGACACACTTTGGCCCCTATTTGAAAAGCGTGACTGCGGTCAAAAGGAAACTGCAGGTCTCTATGCGCGGCTTTGGCCGGTTCAGAAAAAGCGTCGGCTTTATATTTTGCATAATCATCAAACTGATATGTATCGCAGCAGTACATGATGTCGGGCTTGGCAAGAATTCTTTCCAGAAACATTTCTATATACTTGAGGGCGCTCTGGTAGCCGAACTCACCCATACGCGCCTCGGACACGCCCATGGTATATATAAACGCCGTGGGCATGCGTTTGGGGGCTAAAGAGCTGTAAGCGGCGTCATAAACAAGATATTGAAATAAAAAGCGTTCAAAAAAAGAGCGCATGCCGCCGGTTATATTACCCAAATATATGGGGCTGCCGAAGATGATGCCGTCGGCCTCCGCCAATTTTTTCAGAATCGGCGTCAGCTCATCATTAAGCGCGCATTGGCCGTAACTTTTGCCGTCAAGCAGTTTGCACTGAAAGCAGCTTACACAAGGTTTATAGTTGTAGTCATAAAGGTGAATAAGCTCTGTCTCCGCATCTTTTGCCTGAACCGATTTGACCCCGTCCAGAGCTTCTTGCAGGAGAATAGCGGTATTATTTTTCTTTCTGGGACTTCCGTTTACGGCATAAAATTTCATAACTGCCTCCTGTGTGAAAAAGGATCGGGTATAAAAAAAGCCCCCTCAGGTTTTTAGCATGAAAGGGCTTGATTTTATGGAGCCAGCAGAGGGAATTGAACCCACGGCCTACTGATTACGAATCAGTTGCTCTACCAACTGAGCTATGCTGGCCTGTCAATCAGGCGCATTTGTACGGAACTTGATTTGCTAAGTCAAGTTCGTTTTCGATAAGACCTACCCTTTCACCGCCTCAACGCCCAAAGCCAGGGCTTTTAAGTTCACATCCACCAATTTGGCTGGCAAAAATTTGCGCACAGCGGCTTCCAGGGCCTCCACGTCAAAAGGCAGCACGCCCACGGCGCAGGCCGCGCCCAATAGCGCGGTATTGCCGCTTTGTGACGATCCGGCCTTAAGGCCTAATTCCCGGCAGGGCAAAAACCAGGACTTTTTTGCCCGCTTGCCGACAGCCGCTTTGATGTGTTCGAGTTCAGGATAGCTTTCACCGCCGGAAGACACCCCCACCGGAGGAACGACATCGCTGCTGGACAGCACAACTCCGCCGGACGCAAGGTAGGGCAAGGCGCGGATGGTTTCCAGGGGCTCAAACCCCAAAACAATGTCCGCTTCGCCGTGGCCGATGCGCGGGCTGGCATAGCCGCCGATGAGCACAGTGGATTCGACCACGCCGCCCCGTTGGGCCATGCCGTGAATTTCGCCGGAAACAACTTCCAGGCCTTGCGCAAGGGCTGTATTGGCCAGCAGCGTCGTGGCGGTAAGTGTGCCCTGTCCGCCTACTCCTGTAAGAAAAATACGAATGCGATTCATACTAAGACCTCTTGCGCGCTTTAATCTTGGGTGAAACCTGCAGGCAGACCATGCAGCCGTTACACATTTCTTCATCAACGCCGGCCTGATCGGCATTACGCACAAACGCGGGGCAGGCCAGTCCGGAAAGGCATCTGTCAACGCATTCGCCCTGCTCGGCCACATAGGCGTGCTGAGGCATGCTTTTTTTCAACGTCCGGCGGGCAAACAGCACACAAGGTTCGCGGGCGATGATCACCCGCACGCCGGATTTTCCTTTCATTTCCGTAAGCGCCGCAACCACGGCCTTGGTATTGTAACCTTTGACCGTGACCACATCGCAAACGCCGCAAGCCCGGACAATACCTTCGATATCAAGCTGCATGCAGCCTTCGCCAAGCACCTCTTCGTGCACGCCGGGGTTGGGCTGGTGGCCGGTCATGGCCGTGGTGCCGTTATCCAGAATGACGAAGATGATGTTGTGCCGGTTGTAAACCGCATTGGCGAGACCGGTTATGCCGGAATGAAAAAAGGTGGAGTCGCCGATAAAGGCCAGCACGGGTTTATCTGAAAAACGCGCGAATCCGGAGCCGGCGGAAATGGATGAACCCATGCAGTAGAGAAAATCAGCGGTTTTAAGCGGCGGGGCCATGCCTAGGGTATAGCAGCCGATATCCGAGGAATAAATCGCCTCGTCTCCGAAAACCTGTCGCACCGCAAAGTACACGGCCCGGTGCGAGCACCCGGCGCATAAAGTCGGCGGCCGCCCGGGCAGTTTTTCCAAAGCTACGATGTCGGTCTTGGGCAAATTTACGCCGGCAAATTCGGCCAGCCCCGCAGCCACCAAACTGGTGGAGTATTCGCCCAGACGGGTGAAAATATTATTTTTGCCGCTGATCTCCACCTTGATATCCAGACGCTGGGCCAAAGCGCGAACCTGGCTTTCCAGCAGAGGCTCCAGTTCTTCAACAATGACCACGCGCTCAAGGCCGCGCAAAAACCCGGCGATAAGCTTTTCCGGTAACGGCCAGGTGAATCCCAACTCCAGAAGCTTGAATTTGTCTGCTAACTCGGGCGCCAGCAGCGCATCGTGCACATAGGCGCGCGCAATGCCGGAAGTGATGACGCCCAGGCGCCCTTCCCCGCTGATTTTGTTCCAGGGCGATTTTTCAGACTCTTCAAGTATCGCTTCAAGATTTTTAAGCTGCACCCCGTGCCGCACCCGGGCTACAGCGGGCACCGGCACAAAGCGCATGGGATTTTTCGCAAAGGGTTTGATGGATGCGGGTTCGGGCAAGGGTCCGTAGTTTACGGGCCCGCGCAAGTGGTTTACTCGCGTGGTGGTGCGCAATAGCGCCGGCTGCTCAAAGCGCCGCGAAAGCAGCAGGGCTTCGCGGGTCATATCCTTGGCTTCCTGGGCGGTGGCGGGTTCAAAACAGGGCAATCCGGCCATCATGGCGTAATAGCGGTTGTCTTGCTCATCCTGGCTGGAGTGGCAGCCGGGATCATCGGCCGAAAGCAGCACCAGGCCGCCGGGCGAACCGGTGTAGGCCAGGGTAAACAGCGGATCGGCCGCCACATTGACGCCCACGTGTTTCATGGTCACCAGGGTCATGGCCCCGGCCAGGGAGGCGCCGGCCCCCACTTCCAGGGCCACCTTTTCGTTCACGGAATATTCCATGGTAAAACGGCCGCTGCCGCGCAGGCGGTAAAAAGTGTCCGGCACTTCAGAAGAAGGCGTGCCCGGATAACAGGTGACCATGTTGATGCCGGCTTCCAGCGCGCCGCGCACAATAGCTTCGTTGCCCAAAAGCAGGTGCGCGCTGCCCGGGGCGTCCGCCAATAAAGGATGACTCATAGATGCTCCCAAAAATGTCTATGGGCGCGACAGCGGCATAATCCGCCGTTGTCGCGCCCGCGGGGCCGCGCCCGCAATTCTTAAGTTGTATGCAAATGTTCCGCGACGGGATCAGTTGCTGTCGGCGCCGCTTTCCGCCGTGGCATTGGCGTTGTTTTTCGCTGAAGCGGCAGCGTTGCTTTGGGCCGGAGCCTGGGCGGCTTCCGGATGTCTGGCCTGCAATTCCTTGGCCCGGAAAGTAAAGAAATTCTTGCCTTCGCCTTGTTCACTCGCCGCGATTTCTTCATACACGGCAATGCTCTTTCCCCACTGCCCGGCGGCTTCAGCCAGAGCGGCCAATTCCATTTTAATAAAAGTGGTTAAGCTTTGATCCGCATTGATCTTGCTTAAGAGGTCCTCAAGCACGGCCACGCCTTCCGCGGCTTTGCCGCTTTTATTCAAAGAAGAGGCGAGGCCCAGGCCGGCCACGGCCAGCATGGGGTCGTTGTTGGGCAGAAGATCGCCGCCGACTTTCCAGGCTTCCGCGGCTTTGGCGTAGTCTTCCATGCTCGTGGCCGTGAAGGCGATTTCAAAATATACCGCCGGTTTGAATTTGTCCGGAGTTTTTTGCAGGAACTCTTCCAGAGCGGTTATCCGAGCGGCGCCTTCCCGGGTGGCCAGGATGCTGCCCAACTGCGCGCTCTGGGAATTGAGCCGGCTGTTTTGATACCACTGATAGCCAAAGGCCGCCAGAATAATCACCACTATGGCCAATACGCTGATGGTGATAATTTTTGCGTGTTTATGCAAAAAGCCGAGAGCGGGAACCGCTTCAGCGGAAATGTCGGATTTAATGGCGTCCATGAAGCCTTTTTTGTTGGTGGCCACTGCTGATTCTCCTTAACTGTAATATGCGCGTTTACGACAAGGTCACCGAATCTTTTAAGTCGCTGGTTCAAAAATGTCAAAACAGAAAAGCGTCATCCGCTTACGGCGCAACAAAATCTTTTTATTTGCCTTATTTGCTTTTTGCCTGCGTTTGGGGCATATTTCAAAACAGCTTGCGATTTTTTATGCGGCTATATTTTAAGGAAGATAAGATATTATGAAAGAGGAAGCCTCTAAAAACGGAATGGATATTTACGCCAAACTGGAAGATATCGGCAAAAAAGCCAAACAAGCCTCACAATTTTTGGCCAAAGCCGGCGCAAAGCAGAAAACGGATGCGCTATATGCCCTGGCGCGGCTTTTGCGGGAAAAGCAGACCGAGATTCTGGACGCCAACTCCAGGGACGTGGAGCAAGGCAAAGCCAGAAGCCTGGATGCCCCACGCCTGGCCCGTCTGACGCTGACTCCGGAAATTATTGAAGAAATGGCCGAGGCCTGTATCTTTGTGGCTGATTACCCAGATCCTTTAGGCGCCACGGAAACTCAGTGGCAACGTCCCAACGGCCTTCTGGTGGGCAAAATGCGCGTGCCCCTGGGCGTAGTGGCCATGATTTTCGAATCTCGCCCCAATGTGGTTATCGATTCGGCCATTTTATGCCTTAAAGCGGGCAACAGCGTAATCATGCGCGGCGGCTCCGAAGCCATCCATTCCAACCTGGCTTTGGGGGCTGTTTTGCACAAAGCCCTTGTCGAAGCAGGCCTGCCCGCGGACTGCGCCCAGGTAGTGGACGTCACCGACCGCGAAGCCATTCGGGCCATGTGCAAACTGTCCGACTATATTGATGTGATCATTCCCCGCGGCGGAGAGCCGCTTATTCGTATGGTCAGCCAGGAAGCCGCCATGCCTGTGCTTAAGCACGACAAGGGCGTCTGCCACCTCTTTGTGGATGAAGGTGCCGACCTTGACGCCGCTTTAAGCATCGCCTTTAACGGTAAAGTGCAACGGCCTTCCGCTTGCAACGCCTTGGAGTGTTTGCTGGTGCATAAATCCGAAGCGCAGGCTTTTCTGCCGCGTCTGGCGGAAGAGCTGGGACGGGCTGGGGTGTCTTTTCGGGCTTGCCCCGACGCTTTGAATTTATTCAAAAACTGCCCGGAAGCCAAAGCGGCGCCCATGACCGATGCGGACAAGGGCAAAGAATATCTGGATCTTATTTTGGGCGTCCGGATTGTGGACGGACTTGCGGAGGCTCTGGACTACATTAGTAAATACGGTTCGCAGCATACTGAAGTCATCTGCACCAACAACCACGAACACGCCATGGCTTTTCTGCGTGAAGTGGACGCCTCCATGGTGGCGGTCAACGCTTCCTCCCGCTTCAACGACGGCGGCCAATTGGGGCTGGGCGCGGAAATAGGCATAAGCACCAGCAAGCTGCACGCCTATGGCCCTATGGGCATTAAAGAATTGACCACCACAAAGTTTGTGGTGCTGGGCAATGGACAGGTGCGCGGCTGAGTATGAATAACGCCCCGGGCATTGCTATTTTGGGAGGAAGCTTTAACCCCGTGCACATCGGCCATTTACGCCTGGCCATTGAAGTTTATGAAAACCTCAAAATTGAGCGTGTGGATTTGGTGCCGGCTTTTTTCCCGCCCCACAAGCAGAACCGGCAGGATATGCTGCCTTTTGATCTGCGCGTGGACATGCTTAAAGCGGCGGTGGAAGGCATTCCCGGCCTGGCGGTTAACGCCCTTGAGGGAGAGCGCCCCGGCCCTTCCTATACTTGGGATACTTTGGGGCTTTACGCGGAAAAGAACCCCGGCATTCCCTTGTATTTTATTCTCAGTCTGCAGGATTTGGCCACACTGCCTTTCTGGCGCAACGGCCGGGAAATGGTTACCCGGGCTTTTTTATTGGCGGCGCCGCGCTCCGGGGAAAATGAATGCGAATTTCACGCCGCGGTCAGCGATGTTTGGGGCGGTTATTCTGCCGCTCCGCCGCCGCCCGGTTGCCTTACGGCCTGTACGGTGCGCACCTTAAGCGGCAGCGGAAACATTGCCCTGCTCAAATGGGAGGCTTTGAACATCAGTTCATCGGCCATTCGTTTACGCCGGCAAAATGGTGCTGATATAAGTTTTTTGGTGCCTGATGCGGCATTGCAGGTAATGAACGCCAGGACAAACCTGTGGCAAATAAAATAATCGTCTGTCGTGCAGTGGAGATCGTTTAAAAATATGTCCGTATACACTACCCCGCCCAAAACCATTCGGGAAAATCTGGCCCGCGCCAAATCGTATCTTAACCGCGATGATTGTGAACGCGCGTTGGAAGCCGGCATTGCGGCCATGGAAGAATATATTTCTGTAAAAGTGGTGGGCGAGGCCAAGTTCAAGCTGGAAATTTCCATGGTGGAGCTGGCCAATGAACTCAGTCGTCATCATTTGATCCGGGCTTTTTTTCATGCCAATCGCATTACCCGGGAACCCTTTGTGCAGTATGCGCGGGGAGAGGAAAAAAAATTTATCGAGCGGATGGAGGCTATTTTGCATGGACTGCGCTATATGGCCCAGCAAAAGGCCCAGGAAGAAGAAGAAAAAACTCTGGCCAGGCAGGAAAAGCTTTACAACACCGGCCTGGAGTTGATGGGCAAGGGTGAATTGGCGCGGGGCAAGACTTACCTGCGCCGCTATGTTGATGAGTACGGCTCCGAACCGGGCGTGATTACCGATGTCGGTAATATTTTTCTCAAGCACAAGCTTTATCCCGAAGCCGCGGAGCTGTTTTCCATAGCCATGGAGGAGTTTCCCAAAGATCCCAAAGGCTATGCGGGTGCGGTAACCGCTTACACTGAAGTGGGGCCGCCGGAAAAAGTGGAAGGAATATACTTGGCGGTTTTGCGCCAATTTGGTCCCCACCCCAAAACGCTTCTGAACATCAGCAAATTTTATCTTGGCCTGCGCAAGCGCGAGGAAGCCTGGGACTATGCCCGACAGGCTTATTCCAAAGATCCCAATTTGCTGGAAGCCAAAGAAATTATGGACAAACTGGGTTAGAGCATTTCACACTTGAAATGCTCTGGCGGATGCGCAGCAGACGCCCGCAAG
>CBDTYX010000060.1:0-9482 GCA_965364745.1 uncultured Desulfovibrionaceae bacterium
TCCTTAACCCGCATTGGGGATGAGAAAGATGATTGTCCGGCAGGATGGCGGAGAGCCCCGCAGGGCGAGCAAGCGAAAACCCCGTTTTTCGCGCAGCGACCCCTGAGCGCTCCACAGGAAGTGGAGCCGAAGGGTATGCGATAAATGTAACCCCCGCCCCGGACCCCCCCGGCGGACACGTATGGCCCCTAGTTTTTTGATACGCGGGGGTTCAAATTCGACTCGTTAGGCATTACATATTTCGGATGGACATATTTCTTCTCCCCATCCCCGCCATTGCGGCCGGGCTTGATCTTGCCTGCATCGCGGCCGTGATATTTTTGGAACGCAAAAACCCCACCTCCACCCTGGCCTGGATTTTAGTGCTGCTGTTTCTGCCCGTTATGGGGTTTGTGCTGTATATGGCTTTCGGCAGCGGTTTTCCGGTGCACAAGAAAAAACGCTTCATCGCCAAAGCCGCCCGCGACGCGCTGTTTGACCGCTACCTGGCCAAATGCCTGGACATTCCTTCGGCTGCGGAGCGCCGTAAACACACTCCGCCTTCGCCCGCTTTACGGCTGGTCAACTATCTCGACCGCGAAGGCGACGGCATTTATACGCCCATGAACGACGCGGATATTTTTTATGACGGCGCGGCCTTGTTTGCCCGCATGAAGGAAGATATGCGCAGGGCCGAAAAACATATTCACCTGCTCTATTATATTTTCAAAAATGACGCTCTGGGGCGGGAAATTCTGGCTATTCTGGAGCAAAAGGCCCGGGAAGGCGTGGAAGTGCGCCTCATGTACGACGGGCTGGGCTCGTTGCGCTGGTTCAGCCGCATGTTTGCCCCCTTAAAAAAAGCCGGCGGACAGGTGCGTCCTTTTTCACCGGTTCTGTTTGATTTCAGCCCGCACATCCGCCTGAATTACCGCAACCACCGCAAGCTGACCATTGTGGACGGGCAAATCGGTTATGTCGGCGGCATGAACGTGGGCGACGAATACCTGGGTCTTTCTCCAAAGCTCTCGCCCTGGCGCGACACCCACCTGCGGCTCACCGGGCCTGCGACCTGGTTTCTGCAGGAGCGCTTTTTCATGGATTGGCAACATGCCAACCGGCTTGCCCCAGCCCCGGAAGACCTGATAAAATATTTCCCGCCGCCGCTGGCGGTTGACGCCAAAGAAGGCCTGGGGGTACAAATCGTCTCTTCCGGGCCGGACACCCAGGAACAGGCCCCCATTAAAAGCGGCATCATGGCCATGCTTTACAATGCCGTGCATGAAGTGCTTATCCAAACGCCCTACTTCACGCCGGACGACAGCTTCTTGGACGCCATGCGCATCGCGGCCGGATCAAACGTCGACGTGAAGCTGATGCTCCCGGACCGCAACGACAACCCCCTGGCCCACCGCGCCAACTTCGCCTTTGCCCGCCAGGCGGCTGAATACGGAGTTAAAGTTTACATGTACCACGGTTTTCTGCACGCCAAAACCGTGACCTGCGACCGTCAGGTCGTCAGCATCGGCAGCAGCAACATGGATATCCGCAGTTTCAGCCTCAATTTTGAAATCAACGCCTTTATCCACAATGCCGCCCTGGCGGAAAGCCACGCCCGGCAATTTGAAGCGGACCTCGCCAACTGCACCCCGGCAACGCCAAAGTGGCTGTATGACCGCGGCCTCTGGGCCAGGGGCGTTTCCCAGGTGGCCAGGCTGTTTGCGCCGTTGATTTAGAACGCCCGGAATACGGGGCTTTCCTCACCCGGCATCAATTACTCGTGGCTTACCGGCGCAAGGTGTGCTAGCTTTGACGCCAGGTGGGGCGACTATGCGCGAAGGTTCCCAAAACAAAGCCGGACTTGACCTGCATTACGAGCTTGACGACAAGCCGCGCTCTTTGCGCGACTCGGTTATTTATTCGCTGCAGTGGATGCTGATTATGATGTACCCCGTGGTCTGGGGCTACGTCATTGTGGGGTTGGGCCTCGGGTTTACTCCGCAGGAACTGGCCGACTACATGGGCCGCGTGGTGTTGATGATCGGGGTATCCACCCTGGCCCAGGCGGCCTGCGGGCACCGCTTTCCCATGGCCACCGGGCCCAACATCATTCCCTCCACGGCCATTGTGGCCGCCTACCTCGCCGGGGGCAAAGAATACGCGTATCTGGCCATCAACGCCGGGGTCATCGCCGGATTTATCGTGGCCGCCCTGGGCGCTTTGGGGGTCATCAATCTGATCAGCCGGGTGTGGACGCCCCTGGTTATGGGCTCCATGACCATGATGGTGGGCCTGATCACCTCTACCCTGGGCATGGGCCTCATCGCCGGCGAGGCGCACTCGGCGGGCCTCTACATCGGCATTGTGCTGGCCCTGTTGTGCGGCTGGCTGTCCATCAAGGGCCGGGGGGTCCTCGCCACCATTCCCGTGCTCACCGCCATTGTGCTGGGCTATGCCGTGTTCATCGGCCTGGGCCGCTTTGATTGGGCCTTGGTCAATTCCATGCCCCTGTGGTCGTGGCCGCGCTTTTTCCCTTACGGCACGGGCCTGCCGCCCCTGGAACTCGTCTTCATGATGCTGGCCGCGCATATTTTCAGCGCCATCAAGGAATTCGGCTGCGTCAACGGTTACGCGGGACTGGTGGGGCGACCCCTTTCCCCGGGCCGCACCCGCCGCCTGTTCACCGTATTCGGCCTGGTGGATACTTCCCTCGCCAGCGCTTTGGGCGTGCCGGCCACGGTGTCTTACGGCGAAAACATGGGCATTTTGCTCTTAACCAAAGTGGCGGCGCGCATTTTCATCATCCTGGCCGGGATCGGGTTCATTATTTTAAGCCTGTGCGGCAAAATGGGCGGCATGATGGCCGCCATGCCGGGACCGGTGGCCGGGGCCGTGCTTTTGGGCGTGGCCGCCACGCTCATCGGCCTGGGCGCGGAAACCTGGCTGCGCGGCCCGCGCTTTAAAACCCGCGAAATCTTCATTGTCGGCTTTTCCATCTTTTTCGCCTACGGCCTGGCCCACGTGCACGAAAACTTCTATGCCACCCTGCCCCGCATCATGAGCATGATTTGCAAAAATCCGCTGATTACCGTAATCATCTGCGGCATTGTGCTGGAACAAATCATTTTCCGCCGGACCCGAAACAACATTGCCCACAAGGAGTGAATATGGCCCGCCATATCCTGATTCTGCAAACCGGAGACGTGCCCGCCGGCATCATAAAAAACACGGAAAATTTTGAGCGTATGTTTCTGGATGCGGCCGATTACAGCGCCTGCCGCGTTGAAATCATCCGCGCTCACGAAGAAAACTTGCCCCTAAGCGCCGCTGCTTACGCGGGCATCATCGTCACCGGCTCTCCGGCCATGGTCAGCGACCGCGAGCCCTGGAGCGAAGCCGCCGCGTCCTGGCTGCGCCGGGCTATACATGCCGGCGCGGCCGTGCTGGGCGTGTGCTACGGGCACCAACTCGTTGCCCACGCCCTGGGCGGCCTGGTAAGTTTTAGCCCGACCGACAAAGAGCTGGGCACGCATACCGTAAACTTAAAGCCCGGCGCGACGCGGCACCCCTGGCTCACCGGCCTGCCCCACGCCTTCCCGGCGAATCTCGCCCACAGCCAGAGCGTGCTCGCCCTGCCCGCCGGAGCGCGCGTGCTGGCATTTTCCCATTACGAACCCTATCAAATCGTGGCTTACGGCAAGCGCGCGCTGACCCTGCAATTCCACCCGGAATTCACCGGCCCGATCATGCAGGCCTATGTGGATTACGCCGCCGCACGACAAAAGGGCGGCAAGCCAAAACGCCCCGTAAACCTGGGAACTCCCGTGCTGGACACTCCGCAGGCGCGGCAAGTTTTGCAGAATTTCCTGGACGCATGCAATAGCTTGAAATAATTGATAATTTGCAAGACATAGTCGTTCCCCTCGCCCAAACCGGATCACTCGAGATTCAGAAGGGGGGGTAAGGTCTGTAGGAAGGGAACCTCAAGAGGTTCATCCCTTGGACTCCCCTCATCAAGCGGCTTTAAACGGAAATGGCCTCGGTTTCCGGCAGATCCGGGGCTTTTTTGCGTCCACCGGCCAGTTTTTTTATGCCGGCCAGGGCCACCAGCACGCCCAAAGCCAGGAGCAGCACGGCGAACGCCAATTGCAAACCGTCGGACATGGGTGCGAAATCACCGCCAAACAGCAGCTTGACCAAGAGGCTGTGAATGGTCAGTCCCAGAGCGGTGAAGGTGATCAGCAGCATGGCGGCCATGGGGAAAAGCAGCATTTTGTGCGCCCGGCCGGTCTTTTTCAAAAATACGGCGCAGGCGGTCAGGGACAGGGCGGCCAGAAGCTGGTTGGCCGAGCCGAACAGCGCCCAGATGTCCTTGTAGCCGCGCATGGCCAGCAGATAGCCCATGAGCAGGGTCAGGGCCGTGGCCGTGTAGCGATTGGCCAGAAGCGCGGATAAAGGCGCGAGTTTGCCGGGGTCGGCCTCGGAATCGGTGAACAATTCCTGAAAAGCCACTCTACCCACGCGAGCCACGGAGTCCAGGCTGGTCAGGGCAAAGGCGGACACCGCCAGAGTAATCAAAGTGTAGGCCAGCTCATAGGAAATGCCCAGGTTTCCCAGAAACTGGGCAATGGCCGTGGCGAAAATCACCGGCGGAGCGCCTTCGGGCGCGTTGCCGCCAACGGCCAGCCAGCCCACGGCAATAAGCGCCAGCACGGCCAGAAAGCACTCCAGCAGCATGGCCCCAAAGGAGATGGGCAGCATGTGGCGCTCGTTTTCAATTTGCTTGGAGGCCGTGCCCGAGGCCACCAGACTGTGAAAGCCCGACACCGCTCCGCAGGCCACGGTCACGAATAAAATGGGAAACAGCGGCACGCCGTCCACCACAAAGCCGGTAAACGGCTGGAGATTCATTTCCGGACCAGCCGTGACGACACCCACAAACGCGGCCAGCATCATGGCCATAAGCAGAAAGGAGTTCAGGAAATCGCGAGGCTGGAGCAAAATCCACACCGGAGTGATGGAGGCCGCGAAAATATAGGCAAATACCAGATACAGCCAGGTGGACTGCGGCAGATAGCCCGGAAAAGTCATGCCCAGGAAGATGCACAAACACAGCAGCGCAATGGCGACCAGGGAGCCGGTCAGATTGCCGGGCTTGCGCCGATGTAAAAACAGGCCCAGCCCCAGGGCCGCCGCCACAAACAATGCGGATGTTGAGGCCACGGCGGCATTGGCCGGAATGCGTCCGCCATTGGCGTCAAAACCGTTAAAGGTTGCGGCCACGATATCGGCAAAGGCGGCCACCACCAGAATGGAGAAAAACCATACAAATACCAGAAACAAGCGTTTGCCGGTTTTTCCGATGTATTGCTCAATGATATAGCCGATGGTTTTGCCCTTGTTTTTAACCGAAGCATACATGGCCGCGAAATCCTGCACAGCCCCGAAAAAGATGCCGCCCAGAAGTATCCACAGCAGCACCGGCGCCCAGCCGAACATGGCCGCGATAATAGGTCCGTTTATGGGCCCGGCCCCGGCAATGGAGGCAAACTCGTGCCCGAAAACCACACTGGCCCTGGCCGGCACATAATCCACCCCGTCACGCAGGGCGCAAGCCGGCGTGGGCGCGGCCGGATCAATGCCCCAGCGCCTTTCCAGGCCGCGGCCATAAAAAATGTACGCCGCGATTAATAAAATGGCGGAAACGGATAAAATCCACAGGCTGCTCATGTGCTCTCCTTCAGATCTTCCCCCGTCCCAGGCCGGAATCGGGCCGGTTTGGGAGGAAACGGCTGGCAGACAAAAAGCCCCTAAACCATGCGGCAGTCCGGGGGTAAAATCATGTTTTCCCCCGCTCGGCCAGCATATTCAGCCGCCGGGTGTTTAAATGGCAAATGGCCACGGCCAGGGCGTCGCCGGCGTCCACGGACCAGTCGGCTTTGCAATCAAGAAGGCGGCTGACCATGAACGACACCTGGGCCTTGTCGGCCCGGCCGGTGCCGACCAGGGCCTGTTTGATTTTGGTGGGCTCGTAGCTGTGCACCGGGATATTCAAGGCCGCGCAGGCGGCAATGGCCGCGCCCCGCGCCTGGCCGAGCTTTAAGGCCGAAGCCGCGCTTTTGCCGGCGAAGACATTTTCAATGGCCGCTTCCAGGGGCTTATGCCGGGCAAGAATGGTGTGGAGGTCGGTGAAAATGCGGCCGATGCGGATGTCGAACTCATCGCCCCGGCCGCGCACCGTGCCGCAGGCCACAAGCTTGAGCACGCCGGAACGCTCGGCCACGATGCCCCAGCCCGTGCACTGCGAACCGGGGTCTATGCCCATGACTATGGTTTCGTTCATCCTGGTGACATA
The DNA here is from genome assembly GCA_965364745.1 of uncultured Desulfovibrionaceae bacterium. Classification (GTDB taxonomy): domain Bacteria; phylum Desulfobacterota; class Desulfovibrionia; order Desulfovibrionales; family Desulfovibrionaceae; genus JAVBRZ01. Next base: position 6,335 of record CBDTYX010000060.1, read on the forward strand.
CACCGTATTAAGGCCAAAACGCAACTATTTTAAGGCCTGCGCCCGCGCGGCAACATAACCGGCCCCCGCGCTCGGAAAGCATCTTAGGCCGCCAGGATATAATAAAAAAACGGCCGGAGAAGATGCGTTTCTCCGGCCGTTAAAATGCGTTTTTGCCCGCTGCGCCTATAGTTCGGCCAGCACTTCTTCGGGCAGTTCAAAGTTGGCGTGCACGTTCTGCACGTCATCGTTGTCTTCCAGGGCGTCCACCAACTTCATGAGCTTGCGGCCGGTTTCCGCGTCCACGTCAATGGTGTTTTGCGGCACCATGGTCAGTTCAGCCTCGCTGGGGGTCATTTGCGCGTCTTCAAAGGCCTGACGCACAGTTTCAAAATCCGTGGGCGCGGTGATCACTTCAATAAGCTCGCCTTCGTCGGAAATATCCTCAGCGCCGGCTTCCAGGCCGATTTCCATGATTTTTTCATCATCGTACGTGCCTTTTTCAAAGGAAATAATACCCTTTTTGTCAAACATCCAGCTCACGCACCCGGTTTCACCCATGGCGCCGCCGTGTTTGGACAAGAGGTGGCGCACTTCAGCCACCACACGGTTTTTGTTGTCCGCGGCCACTTCAATGAGAAAAGCCACGCCGCCGGGACCGTAGCCTTCGTAAGAAATTTCAAAGATATCGCCGCCGGCGTCTTCGCCGGTGCCTTTGCGGATGGCGGCGTCAATTTTGTCTTTGGGCAGGTTTACGGCTTTGGCCGCGGCAATGGCCGTGCGCAGCCGGGAGTTGGAGGCAGGGTCCCCGCCGCCTTTGGCGGCCAGGATAATTTCCTTGGCGGCTTTGGTGAACTCTTTGCCTTTTTTGGCATCTTGTCTGGATTTACGGTGTTGGATGTTAGCCCATTTACTATGCCCGGCCATGGGATCCTCCTTGGGGGGAAAATGCTTGATCAGCCTGTGTTTTTGCGGACTTTGCGCCCGCGGTTGAAATTTTACGGTTTCAAAGCAATGTATTGAACAGTGTTGTATACCACTTTTTTTTATCTGTCGCAACGATTTTATATCGCCGGAACATTTTCCGGCTAAATACGCCCGCTGTTCAGCCGTTCCGCCTCAACAGTTGCCGCACTTGGTGAACTGCCGGCTCATGAAGACCAGAAACAGCAGCGTGATCATCCCGCAGGCGAACAGGCCCCAGGAGGGCGGCAGCGGAGAAAGGGGCAGAAACATGGCCCCGGACAAAGCCACGCCGCAGAAGCTCAAAAAATTGGACACACCCAGGGTTTTGCCCCTGGCGTTCACCGGCGGCCGAATCTGGATGAAGCTGACCGTGGGAATGAGAAAAAAGCCCCCGCCCGCGCCGGTGAGCAAAAACAAGCCCAGCAGCGAGCCAAAATGCGTGTAAGGCGGCAAAAATTGCGCCGCCGGCACGGCCAGAAAAGTCGCGGCCATGAGCAGGCCCGCCGGGACAAAGCTGCGCCGCCACTTTTGGGCCGAAATTCTCGATGCTGTGAGGCTGCCCGCGCAAATGCCGATCATCATGGCGGCGGAAAGATAGCTGGTGTACGTCTGGGACAGCTTATACTCGGTAATGCCCAGGTTGTTGATGATCAGCACGGCCAGAGCGCCCATGAAGTAGAAATACGCCTCGGCCAAAAGCGCCAGCAGCAGCAGCCGATCGGCGCGCCAGAATTCGTGCGCGTGGCGCAAAGAATCAAAGGCGCCCCACCAGGGAAAAGCCGCCCCGGAAGAAGGCGGCGCGGCCTTGCGGGGAAGCGCCGACACAGCCGCGAGCCCGGCCGCGGCCGTAAACAGCGTGATCGCGCCGGCCGCCGCCTTGCCGAAAGCAATGCGCGCCTCCGTAAACCAGGCCGGAGCGGGCGCATCCAGCACCATGCCAGCCAGAGCGATGCCGCAGAGCACGCTGGCCGTGGTGCTCATTTTCAGCACCGCATTGGCTGCGGGCACGCCGGAAGTGGTAAAATTTTCCGGAATGGCGCCGTTAATGGCCGGGCTGAACAAGGTGGATTGCACGGCCATGATGAAAATCATGCCCACCATGCCCGTAAAGCTCATAAAATACAGAGACAACACGCCCACCACAGCGGCCGCCACCTCCAGGGCCTTGGCCCAAAACATAAGCCGCTGCTTGGGAACGCGGTCGGCCAGCCAGCCGGCCCAGGCCGAGCAAAAAATAAACGGCAGGGCATAAAGCACGGTTCCCAGGCTCTGAATGCTCTCCAGCCCGGCGGCGATAGCCAGGAACAGCACGATCTGCTTGAAGAAATTGTCGTTAAACGTGCCCAGGCTGTAGGCCGCCACCATGGGCGCCAGGCGCCTCCAACTGTTGCGCTTGACGGGCTCGGTCGAATTTTGCGCCGGAGCGGACAAACTGTCCTTAGTGTCGGAAGCATTAGTCATAGCCATCAGCCTATAGCCCTTTGCCGCTTATTCTGTCCAGTCGGGGCCCGCCCCGCCGTCAGGGTTATGACTCACCCGCCGCAAGCCTTGCTCTGCCTTAATCGGCACGTTTATTGCTTATGATTAAGCAATGCAAGCAAAGGAGAAAGGCAAGCATGAAACAGGAACAACTTAAAGGCATTTTGGCCAACACCGGACTCAATACTCTGGAAGACATCGCCCCCGCCCGCATGGGCCTTTTAAACGACCTGGAACTGCGCGAAGGCATGGTTACGGAAATGCGCAGCCTGGCCCAATCCACTTTGCGCCTTCTGGCCCTTCTGGAAAGCGAACAGATTGTGGACGATCTGCCTGAACGCTCCAAAGCCCAGTATCAGGACATCATGCAAAACATCACTGCCTCGGCCCTGCGCAGCCAGCGCCTGGTGGTCCAGAGCCAGAGCCGGGACCAGAACTCCTGGCTGGTGTCCCTGCCCGTGCAAAGCAGCTATTTGAACTAAAAATTTTTAGCTGACGCCCCGCCCCGGCGGGTTCGAAAAAATTTCTCCCAAAGGTTAATAAAAACTCCAAACTAAAACCCCAAACGCACCTGCGCCGCCAAGCACCCGCTCGGCGGCGCAGGTGCGTTTGGGGGCAATGCGCGCCTCCGGACTCCCTCCCGCGAAGGGGCAAAGCCCCTTTTGAAACCCTGGTTGAGGTTTGCTGTGTGGAAAGCAGGCAAGGAAAAATTACAAGAAACGCG
>CBDTYX010000061.1:0-9446 GCA_965364745.1 uncultured Desulfovibrionaceae bacterium
CATAGTGGTTCCCCCGCCCCGCATTATTATCAATACTTCGGGGCCTGGTGCCATTTCCAGGCGGTGGCCACGATGTCTTCGAGGCTTGTAAACTGGGGTTTCCAGTTCAGGGCGGCGCGGGCGAGGGAGGCGTCGGCCACCAGGCGGGCGGCATCGCCGGGGCGGCGGGGGTGCATGGCGTAGGCGATTTTGCGCCCCGTGACTTTTTCGGCTGCGGCAATGACTTCCAGAATGGAGAAGCCCTGGCCGTTGCCGAGGTTGAAGGCGAAGTAGCCGGGGTGGCGGCGCTGGTGGTCGAGAGCCAGGATGTGCGCCTCGGCCAGGTCGCAGACGTGGATGTAGTCGCGCACGCAGGTGCCGTCCGGGGTGTCGTAGTCGTTGCCGAAAATTTTGAGCTCGGCCCCGCCTTCCAGCACGGATCTTAAGATATTAGGAATAAGATGACTTTCCGGGTGGTGGGCCTCGCCGATTTCCGCGCCTGGGTCGGCTCCGGCCGCGTTGAAGTAACGCAGGGCGGTGACGTCGAACTGATAGGCCAGAGCGTAGTCGGCCATGATTTCTTCCATGATCAGCTTGGAGCGGCCGTAGGGATTGACCGGGCGCAGGGGGTGGTTTTCGGCGATGGGCACGTCAATGGGGTCACCGTAGACCGCGGCTGTGGATGAAAATACCAGGTTGCGCACTCCGGCTTCACGCATGGCGGCGAGCAGGTTCATGGCCCCGATGACGTTATTGTGGTAGTAGCGTTCCGGCTCGACCACCGATTCGCCCACTTCGATAAACGCGGCGAAATGAAACGCGGCGGCGAAGTTGTATTCGGCGAAGGCGCGGCGCAGGGCCTGCATATCCATGAGGCTGCCGCGCAACAGGGGCGTTTCTTCCGGCAGGGAGGCGATATGGCCTTTTTCCAGGTTGTCGAAGACCACGGGAAAGTAACCGTGTTTGCGCAGGGCGCGCACGGCGTGCGAACCGATGTATCCGGCTCCGCCGCAGACCAGAACAGCGCTATTGTTGCCGGGGGAAGCGGGCGTCATATTTTAGCTCCCATGCGGGTTATAGTTTATGGCTCTTGCGCTAAACCGCATATCTTGTATACTGCATTCCGGCCGCAAAGACAAGGAACAACGGCCATAATCCGTATCACATGGATTGGAGGCGATGCGCGCAATGACCGCAATACGGCGTAAACGGGGTTTGCAACACGAGACTGCTCCTGAAGGCGTTCGCGCGGCGGGGTTCATTTCAGCCCTGGCGCTTATGCTCTGCCTGCTTTTGCCGTATTCTGCCGCGGCCCAAGCGGGCGACATCGAAGAAAAAGATCCTCTGGACGTCTTGCGTGACGCTGTGGTCGATACCGGCGTCGGCCGCGACTATATCCCGGCCCTGTTCAACCCCCGCTACATCAGCGTTTCCGACGCCTCATTGAGCATGGAAGATTCCGAGGTGGTCTTTGTGGCCACCTTCTTTCCCGACGGCGTACGCATTTACCCGCAGCTCATCATGCTCTGGCATGAAGTAATCAACGATTACATTGACGAGGCGCACCCGGTGGCCATCACCTACTGCCCTCTGACCGGCTCCTTGGCCGCCTACCGGGGCAATGTGGGCAGCGCCAAGCTGACCTTCGGCATTTCCGGCCGTCTGCTCAACAGTAACTCCGTGCTCTACGACTATTTTTCCGCCGGCAGTTGGTCGCAAATCACCGGGCAGTGCTTCGACGGCCTGTTCAAAGGCAAATTCCTCACCCGCTTGCCCATGATCTGGAGCACCTGGGGCAATGTGCGCCGCCTCTGGCCCGACGCCAAAGTGCTCTCGCGCTCCACCCGCCTGCGCCGCTCCTACGGGCACGACCCCTACGGCTCATACCTCAATAACTCCAGCTATTACGACGATTTGGCGGTTATGTTCCCCCTGCTGAATGTGGACAAGCGCCTGCACCCCAAGCGCCGCATTCTGGGCATAGAGATCGACGGCCTCTACGCCGCCATAGATAAAGAAGAAGTGCGCAAAGTGGGCGTGACCAACTTCACCGTGGGCGTCACTCCGCTGGCTGCCGTATGGGACCCGGCTCTGGAAACCGTCCGCGTTTTTTTGCGCAATACCGGCGACCGCACCCTGACTTTTGCCTGGGCTGACGGCAAACTGGTGGACAGCGACACCCACACCGAATGGAACAGCAGCGGCGAAGGCTTTGAGGGCTATAACGCCGGCACCCGCCTGCGCCAGGTCATTGCCATAGACTGCATGTGGTTTGCCTGGGCTGCCTTCTACCCGCAAACCCTGATCTTTCCCGGAGACGACTTCCAAGCGGTCCCGCCCCCGAGCGGCGTCGACGGGCTGTGGTAGCGAACACGCCGGAGGAGGGGCGCCCAAAGGAGCTAAGCCCCTTTAGGTTCCACTCCTCCGGACCTCCTCCCCTCCTTAACCCTGATTGAGGGGGCCGCCGGGAATCAGTCGTCGCGCAGCGATGTTTATTGCCCTGCTGCAATCAAGAATGAACTTCAAACAGATTCGAGTGTTCAATGACTGAAGAAAAAGACAACGAAAAGAAAAGCTGGAACATTTTTAAGCGCATCTACACCGGTCGGTTCAGGGTGCATCGCGCTTCGCTGGTGCTGTATCTCTTGTTCGCGGCGCTGGTGTATATGATGTGCATGATCTACATGGTCATTTTCGTGGGCAACGCCATGCATCCGGACAGGGCGGCCAGCATTTACACCGGCACCATCCATTACTTTCTGGGCATAGCCCTGGTGCTCTTCGGCCTGTGCTCCAAAGGCATGTATCTGGCGGTCTCCCGCCAGTTGCCGGATAGACGGGTCACGGCTCTCACTTTTTTGCTGGTGCTCAACTTAGGCTTTTGGGCCATGTATTTCGCGGGCATGTATATCGATAAAATCTGGGCCCTTATGGGCAGAGGCTAGAGCATTTTAACATTGAGCTTGTATACGGACAAAAATGCTCTGACGTTGTGAAGCATTGCTTAGCAACGTCCGCCAGATTGTCGTAGGGCGGCTTTGCCGGCTGTCAGGCGACAATTTCAATCCGAAAATGCTGTAGAGTCAAGGAGGTCCGGTTCCATGCGCCGGGATTACATTAATGATAATGAGCCGGGATTGACGGCCAAAGAATGGACGCGTTACGGGATCTTTGCCGTCGTCACCGATTTTTTGGCGGCCGTGCTTTTGGGCGTGCGCATGGCCCAGGTCATGCTCGGCCCGGAAATCGACTGGCTGCGCGAGGCCGTGCCGCCTATCGCGGATTTATTCTTCCTGGGACTGCTCATTATCCTGAGCATGAAAACCCTGACCATCTGGCGTAAAAGCGAGACTCACCCCAAGCGCCGCGACATACGGGGCAGAGTCCTGATTTTGCTCGGCAGTATCTGGTTTTTGTTTATTCTGACGATGTATATTGCGCCTGTTTTGCGATTTCTGGGCGTTGCGGCATAAACGCGGGGCAGGCCTGTGAAGCATATCCTTTGCGTTTACGCGTTTATTCTTGGCCTGCTGGCCGCGCCTTTCGCCGGGCAGGCCGCGCCCGAACCCGATCCGGAAATCATGGCCGGGCAAATGATCATGGCCGGCTTTCGCGGCCTGGTTCTTGATCCGGACGACCCCATTGCTGCGGCCCTCGCCGAAGGCCAGGTTGGCGGCGTCATCCTGTTCAGCCGTGACGTGGCGTTAAGCGGGCCGCGCAATATTGAGTCTCCGCAGCAGGTCAAGGCCCTCATCGCCCAGGTGCGCGCCGCGGCGCCCGGCGCTATCTTCGTGGCTGTGGATCAGGAAGGCGGTAAAGTGCAGCGCCTCAGCGCTAAAAACGGTTTTACCGATTGGCCTTCGGCCAAAAGCCTGGGGCAGGGCACGCCCGAAAACACGCGGCGCACGGCCGAGCGCATGGCCGCGGAGCTGGCTGATGTCGGATTTGACCTTAATTTCGCGCCCGCTGTGGACCTCGATTTGCCGAACAGCCCGGCCATAGGCAAACTGGAGCGCGCCTTCGCAGCTGATCCGGCCGCTGTGACCGCCCACGCCCGCGCCTTCATTCAGGGCATGGCCGCGCACCAAATCACTCCTGCAATCAAACATTTTCCCGGCCACGGCAGCGCCACGGGCGACACTCACGACGGCTTTGTGGACATCTCCCGCACCTGGACCCCGGCCGAGCTTGAACCCTACAAAACCTTGCTGGGCGAAGGCTTTTCCGGCATGGTCATGGTCGCCCACGTCACCCTTGCGCCGGGCGATTTGCCCGCCGACCTCAACCCGGAAATCATAAACGGCCTCTTGCGCCGCGACCTTGGCTGGCAGGGTGTGGTCGTCACCGATGATTTGCAAATGAAAGCCGTGACCAGCCATTACAGCCTGGATGAAACCGTGCTCCTGGCCGTCAACGCCGGGGCGGATCTCCTGGTTTTCGGCAACAATACCCACCGCTTTGATGCCGACATAGCCGCCAAAGCCCACGCCTCCCTAATGCGCCACATCCGCGCCGGTCGCATCTCCGAAGAGCGCATCCGCCAGTCCTGGCAAAGGTTGCAGAGTTTGCAGGCAGCCAGGGAGGGGGGGGAGGGACACGCCCTCTCCTTTCCCTAAAATTTTAATTGGGGGGACGGCAGTTAAAGAAGAAACTGTTAAAAAGTCGTTGCCGCACTTGATTTGGACGCGGCAACGGCTTTTTGGGGGAGATTAGGGGTTAATCCCAATAGTCTTTATCTTTTTTGTAAAGGCTGGCCGGCCAGAGGTCCCATTCATACATGTAAAGGACCGGGAGAGGGGCTGCGCGCCCCTCTCCCGGCTTGACGAAGGCTGTGTGCTTTACTGGATAAACACTGCGCCTCCGTTGACTCCGAAGACCTGGCCGCAGATGAAGTTGCCGTCGTCCGAGGCGAGCAGCAGAGCGGCGGCGCCGATTTCTTCCACCTTGCCCAGACGGCGCAAGGGGATGTCCTTTTCCTTTTCAATCCATTCCGGCTCCATGTCGGCCAAAATCATGTCCGTTTCAATGGGGCCGGGGGCAATGGCGTTGACCAGGAGGTCGGGCGCGTACTCTAGGGCCAGGGAGCGGGTTAAGGTATTCACAGCGCCTTTGGCCGCCGTGTAGGGCGAATAGCAGGAGCGGCCCTTGGAGGCCAGTTCCGAGGAGATGTTGATGATCTTGCCCACAGGGTTGCCGCGGGTGATCAGGGGAATCAGGTATTTGCAGTTGAGGAACACGCCGCGCAGGTCGGTGTTGAGCACATGGTCCCATTCTTCGGCCGTGATTTCGGTGATGGGCTTTTCCGCGCCGATGGTGCCGGCGTTATTGACCAGGATGTTGATCTTGCCGAATTCCTTGCGCACGATTTCGGCCAGAGCTTTGACGTCGGATTCGCTGGAGGCGTCGCATTTGACGGGCAGACACTTGACGCCGTGTTTGCGCACCAGGCTTTCGGTTTCATCCGCGGCTTTTTTGTTGGCATGGTAGGTAAACACGATATCCGCGCCCGCGGCGGCGAAAGCCAAAGCAATGCCTCTGCCGATGCCCCGGCTGGCGCCGGTGACCACTGCGACACGATTCTTTAATTTCATAGCTGGGTCTCCTGGTGGTTAAGGTGTAAAATAAGTTGATTTTTGTTCCGTAAGTAGCCTTGTTTTGAAGATGGATCCTTCCCTTCACTGGGTTCCTGTCGCTCTGCGGACCTTATCCCTAGGGCTCGCTTCCTTACGGGCTCGCCCACGGGATGCTTCGCCGCTGGAGGCTCAGGATGACAGGCGCGGCGGGTGCGCGGCAAGGGGCGCTGGTGTCCACGTTATTCTTATGCGGCATCTAAGAAGGCGGCATACTGCAGCCTGCTTTTTTGCGCGCGTTCTTTGCGCCTTCTGCGCAATTCTCTCCGCAATTCTTGTTTTATTTCGCCCTCCCCAATTAGGGTTCAGGAAGGAAGGGGCCCGGGGAGGGAAAATCTCAAGGGGCTTAGCCCCTTGGGGGCTCCCTCCCCGGCGGCCTACGTTTTCCTAAACATAATGCGGCGTGGTGCGGTAGGCGCCGCCGGCCACCAGGGCGAAGCGGCCGCTCAGGGCGTTGCCGCCGGCCTTGGTGCACATGTACACGGTCATGGTGGCGATTTCCTCGGGCCTGGCCACGCGGTGCATGGGGATGTCCTTGGCGTAGATGTCGCAGACTTCGTCCAGTGTGACGCCCAGGTCGTCGGCGTCCACCTGGAGCTGCGGGGTGCGGATCACGCCGGGGATAATGACGCAGGTGGAGATGCCGTGCTTGCGGTATTCGCGGTCGAGGAACTGCCCGAGGTGCAGGAGGCCCGCTTTGGAGGAGCCGTAGCCCGAGGCGTTTTCCCAGCCCAGAGTGCCGAAGAACGAGGAGATGATGACGATGGAGCCGCTCTTTTGCCTTAGCATATGGGGCAGGGCCGCCTGGATGCAGGCGATGTGGCCGGTTAAGTTGATGTCGATCTGTTTGCGCCAGGAGGCTTCGTCCTGCTTGAGGAAGGGCTGCATGGTCATGCCCGCGGCGTTGCAGATCAGGGAATCGATGGTTCCGAATTTGGCGACCACTTCATCCACAGCGCGTTTGGCCGCAGCCGTGTCGGAAATGTCGGCCATGGCCGGCACGGCGCCGGTGTCGTCCAGGACTTTTTGAACTTTGGCGTCCAGCTTGCGGCCGTTGACGGCCAGCTTTACTTTCTGGGCGGCGAATTCATGGGCCATGGCTTCGCCGATGCCCTGGGTGCCGCCGGTGATGAGGACAACTTTGTCTTTAAGTTCGGGGTAAATGTGCATGGTTTACTCCTTGCCGTGCAGCGAGATGACCTGGGCTGCCGTATAGGTGTCGTTTTCGGCCAGATGGAAGATGGTTTCCGCCAGATATTCCAAGTTGACGGGAATATTGGGGGAGATGGCGTTGACGAGCACGCCTTCTGTAGCCGCTTCCGCGCCGAAACATTTGGCGAAGGCGTGCAGGGTGGCGGCGGCCGCGGCTTCCATAATGCAGTCGCCGGGCACGTTTTTATAATCCGGCGAGAGCAGCATCATGCGCCCGTCTTTGCGGCCGGTCATGGCTTTGCCCACGTGGAAGCAGAGGTTGGCGGTGTTGAACAGCCAGGTTTGCAGGCGGTCCTGCCACCAGTCAATGGGCGTATCCGCAAAGGAGTGGGGCGCCCGCGTAAGATAGGGGATGCTCACAAACAGGGCGCCGACAGGGCCGTTTTTGGCTTCAATGTCGGCCACGGCCTTGCCTGTGGCGGCGCGGTCAGTAAGATCCGCGCAAACGCAGGGCTCGGCGTCAGTGGTTTCGCAAGAGCATTCCCCGTTGTTGACGAGGCCGGTGATTTTCCAGCCCCGGTCCCTGAACAGCCGGGCCACGGCCAAGCCCGCTTCGGTGTTTCTGCCGGCGATGAGTATGTGTTTATTCAACATTTTTCTGTTTCTCCTCTCTTATGTCTCTGGGGCGGATGTAGCCGAAGTAGTAAATCAGGGCCACGAGCACGAAAGTGCCGACCACAAGTTGGTTGCCGGTTTCCTGGGAAGCGATGGCCATAATCAGGAAGCAGATGACGAGCACGGGCGGCAGGGGGAAGAAGGGCATGCGGAAGGGGCGGGTAATGCCGGGGTCGCGGCGGCGGCTGTTAATGGAGCCGAAAGCCACCAGCATGTACACGATGGCCGCGGACATGCCGCCGTAGGTCACGAGGTCGACCATGGTGTTGGAGAAAACCATGATGGAGCAGATGATGCCCACCACCGTGGTGGCCGCCCAGGGGGTTTGGCGCTTGGACACGCGATTGAGGAAGACGTTGACCGGTTCGGGCCAGATGCGGTCGCGCGCGCCGGTGAAGATGACCCGGGACATGTAGGTGATGACGATGGTCTGGCAGCTGAACGAGGAGATGATGATCCCGATGTTCATGAGGTCGGAGCCCCAAGTGCCCATATGATATTCGGCGATATACAGAAACGGCGAAGGCGAGGACAGGAAGGCGGTTAAGTCCGGCGCGGACACCACGCCCATGGTCATGCAGATGACTACCAGAAATACGGTGCACCAGGCTGTGCACAGCACGGCTTTGCCCACGTTGCGGCAGGAGCCTTTGGTTTCTTCGGAAAAGCCCAAGGAAGCCGGGTAGCCGTCAATGGTGGCGCACATGATGCCAAGGGCGAGCAGCATGCCCATAAAGCTGATGGGCACAAGTCCCGTGCCGGCGCCGTCCAGGGTAACGGGGTCAAAAATAACCTCGGTGAGAGGGCGCACCGGATTGGCGAAGCAAATATACAGAAATACGAAAATGACCAGCAACTGCACAGCCAGGAAGAACTTGGCCACCTGGTTGCTGGTGGCGATGTTGCTCAGGCCGATGAGCAGCGACAGGATGATGGCGATGGCCGCGATGACGCTGGTGGCGAGAGCGCTTTGCGGCAGCGCCGGAAAGAGGATTTGCATGTAGGTGCCGACGCCCATGGAGATGGCCGGCGGGTAGATGAAGGCCTGGATCATGAAGGTGAATACGGCCACAAAGGCCAAGGGCCTGGGCAGCATATATTTGACCAGGGAATACATGCCGCCGGAAACAGGGTAAATTGAGCCGGCCTCGGCCAGAATCAGCCCGATGAGGCAGGCGTTGATGCCCTGCATCCAGGCCGCGCCGACGCTGCCGGTGCCGGCCACGGAAAAGGCGGCCAGGCCGTAAACAAACGCGGCCATAACCGGCGCCACGTTGGACAGGCCCATGACCACGTTGCCGAAGACCGACAGCCTGCGGTCGAGAACCTGGTGGTAACCCAGGTCCTCCAGACGCTTTTGAGCGCCGTCAACGGGGTTGTCCACAAAGGGCGTGGAGTTTTTGATGTCAGCCATACTTACCTCCTGCAGATTAATGGTGAACAGAGCGTCGGTGCGGGCCAACAGAAACGGCCCGGCATTGCGGGCGAATGCTCTGCATGAAGATCTCGGACGATAAAGGCGATTTTGGGTAATTAACTTAACTTTAGGTCTGGTTAGCACATATGTAAAGTTCAAAGGCGGGCATGGACGGCGAAAGACCGTCTTGTTCCACAGTATTTAACAGTTTGGGCGGAAATTAAAAATTGTCGACAACACGCGCGGGAATATGCTGTTTCGGCCCAAGTCCGATGTTGCGGGCTGGAGGCGAATTTGGGTCGGCTATGCGATGCTCGGGTGTAAAGTGACGCCAGGCCGCGAGCGGGCGTGTTTTTAAAAAATTGCATTCAATATAACATATTGAATTTATTGGCTTTAAATTCAAAGAAAAGGGTGGCGATAAATTTTAATAACTTCACATTTTTTTCTTGCATTATATTTACATGTATATTAGAAAAACTTATAGTTGAAAGCACGGTGTTTGATCAAAAATGCTATGTAATTTCTAGAAAAAATCTAGAATTTATATTAGAGATGCAGTGGTGTGCAGGCGAGAGGGGGCTATTTCGGCT
>CBDTYX010000062.1:0-9419 GCA_965364745.1 uncultured Desulfovibrionaceae bacterium
AACCTCAAGGGGCTTAGCCCATTGGGGTTCCCCTCCTCCGGAGTCTACGTCTACACATGCTTGGCGTACCAGTCGGCGGCGAGGCGCAGGCCGGCGCGGGCGGTGAAGCGGGGGGAGTAGCCCAAGAGGTTGTGGGCTTTGCTGATGTCGGCCTGGGAGTGACGCACGTCTCCGGACCTAAAGGGGCCGTAGGCGGGCGCGGCTGAGGCGGCTTCGGGCTTGAAGCGGGTGACTTCATCGCGAAGCAGGGCGAAAAGCTCGTTTAGGGTGGTGCGTTCGCCGCAGGCCACGTTATAGACCTGCCCCCGGGCTTCGGGCTTTAAGGGCAGGGCGGCCAGAATGTTGGCCTGCACGCAGTTGTCGATGTAGCAGAAGTCGCGGGAGGTTTCGCCGTCGCCGTTGATGGTGATTTTTTGGCCGCGCAGGAGCGAAGCGAACCAGATGGGAATGACCGCGGCATATGCGCCGTTGGGGTCCTGGCGGCGGCCGAACACGTTGAAATAGCGCAGCCCGATGGACGGAAAACCGTAGCAGGTGTTGAACACATCGGCATAGATTTCATTGACGTATTTAGTGACGGCGTAGGGCGACAGGGACTTGCCGATGCGATCTTCGCGCTTGGGCAGGGTAGGCTCGTCGCCGTAGGTGGAGCTGGAAGCGGCGTAGACAAAGCTTTGCACGCCGGCGTCCCGGGCGGCCACGAGCATGTTCAGGTGCCCGGTGATGTTGCAGGCGTTGGTCAGGAGCGGGTCTTCCAGAGAGCGGGGCACAGAGCCCAGGGCCGCCTGGTGCAGAACGTAGTCAACGCCTTTGCAGGCCGCCAGGCAGCCTTGCGCCTCACGAATGTCGCCTTCGATAAAGGTGAAGCGCGCCCATTGCTTAGGGGCGACCAGGTTGCGGACCATGTCCAGGTTGTGGGCATAGCCGGAAAAGAAATTGTCGAGGCCCACCACCTTCTGGTCCAGGGCGAGCAGGGCTTCCACCAGGTTTGACCCGATGAATCCGGCCGCGCCGGTGACCAGCCAGGTTTTGGGGTGTGTCCTCAGCTCTTCGCAAACGGCGTCAAAACGGTCCATAGCTGTTACCTCCGTAACATGCGCTTATGTACGCCAATTTTGCAGATTAGTCACCCTTTGCCTTTTTTGGCCTGAATTGTTATCGCTAACCAACGAGGTATATTGGATATGAACGGGTCTTTTCCCGGGCGTCAGGCCAGGCCGGCTTTGCCCTGGGCCGATTTGCCCCATCCGGCGCCCAATCCGACGGAGTGTTTTGCCGCGCCGGGGCTGGATGACTGCCGCGCTTTGTGGCGGCGCTACGCCATGCTGCCCAATATTGAAGAACACAGCCTGACCGTGGCCAAAATGGCATTGTATCTGGGCCGGCGTTTACAGGACGCCGGGGTGCCGTTGTGCCTGAAAACCCTGCAGGCTTCGGCTCTCTTGCATGATTTGGCCAAAACCTACACTATCGGGCACGGCGGCAACCACACGCAACTGGGCGCAGCCTGGGTGGTGCAGGAAACCGGGCAGCCGCTTATTGCCCAGGGCGTGCTGTTTCATGCCTTTTGGCCGTGGGAACTGGATCTTGAAGCCTGGCCCCTGCCGCTTCTGGTGCAGTATGCAGATAAGCTGGTGCGCCATGACCAGGTGGTGGACCTCAAGGCGCGATTCACAGATCTTATGGAGCGCTACGGCAAAAACGAACGGGCCAGGGAATCCATTTCCCGGATGGAAGCGGATGCCCGAGCCATTGAACATATGCTGATCACAACTTACAAGGTGGATCCTTATGCGTATTCTGCTGATTGCGGGCGGCTGGTCCAGTGAGCGCCCGGTCTCCCTGTCCGGGGCGCGGGTGATTGAAGAAGCGCTCGTGCGTCTGGGCCATGAAGTGACCTTTTTTGACCTCAGCGCCGGGTTTGACCGGCTGCTCGCCGAAGCCGGAAAGCACGATTTTTCTTTCATCAACCTGCACGGCGCGCCGGGCGAAGACGGGCTGGTGCAGGCCGTGCTGGATACGGCCGGGCTGCCTTACCAGGGCAGCGGGCCGCGCGGCTCGTTTCTGGCTTTACATAAAGCGGCTTCCAAGCAGATTTTCCGGGAAAAAGGTTTGCGCACGCCGGACTGGGTGTTTTTGACCGAGATGCCGGGTGAGGATTTTGAACTGCCTTTCGCCTTACCGGCTTTCGCCAAGTCTAATATCGGCGGCTCCAGCCTGCATCTTTACCGGGTGCCGGACAGGGCCGCATTACGCCCGGCCTTGCGGGCCATTTTTGAGGCCGGTGTTGAAGCCATGGTTGAGCCGCTCATAGCCGGGCGCGATGTGACCTGCGGAGTGTTGGGCGAGAAGGCTTTGCCGCCCATTCTCATCGAACCTTTGTGCGGCGGTTTTTTTGATTACGACAGCAAATACAAGAAAGGCGGAGCGAGGGAACTGTGCCCGGCGCCTATTTCCGAAAAAGCGACAGCCGAAGTGCAGGCCATGACCTTGGCCGCGCATCGGGCTTTGGGTCTTTCCGGATACAGCCGGGCGGATTTCATCCTCACCGAGGACGACGTGCCCTGGCTGTTGGAAATCAATACTTTGCCGGGCATGACCGCCACAAGCCTCATTCCCCAGGAAGCGGCCGTGGTGGGCTACAATTTCGAGCAGCTCATCGCCCGGCTCATTGAGTTGGGCCTGGACGCCCGCCGGGCATGACCGGCGACGCGCCTTGCCCCGGTTTGCTGGGCCCCGCGCTTGCGGCGTATGGCTGGCTGTGGAGAGCGGCCAGGCCATGCCTGGCCCGGCATAGACGCCTGAAAGAAGGCTTTGCCGAGCGTCTCGTGCCGGACGGCTGGGCGCGGCCGGCGGATTTATGGATCCAGGCGGCTTCCGGAGGCGAGGCTTACCTGGTCTGGACCCTGCTGCGTCAGGCCGCCAAAGACCGCGGGGCCGGACGGTCTCCCGATATGCTTTTGACCACCTGCACGCGGCAAGGCCATGAAGTCTTAAGCAAGGCTGCGAAGTGGTTTGCGGCCGAAACCGGTCTGCCCGCGCCGCAGGTGCGCTTTTTCCCCCTGGATGAACCCGGGCTCATGGCCCGCGCTTTGGTCCAAGCCGCGCCGCGGGCGGTGCTGCTGCTGGAAACCGAGCTGTGGCCGGGCTTTTTGCAGGCCTGCCGCGCGGCTTCCGTGCCCGTGCTGGTGGGCAACGGCCGTTTGACCGCCAAAAGCCTGCGCCGTTATAAACTGATTCCTGCGGCCTGGTGGGCATATTTCGCCCCGCAGCGCATTCTGGCCATGTCCGAGGCCGATGCCGCGCGCTTTGCCGCTTTATTCGGCGAGGAGCGCGTGGAGCCCATGCCCAACCTTAAATTTGAGAGCCTGCTTGAGGCCGCTGCGCCCACAGCGGATGTGGGGCGGTTTTTCCCGCCGCAAGACCAGGTTCCGGTGATTTTATTCGCCTCAACGCGCAAAGCGGAGCTAAAGCCCGTGGCCGAGGCTGTGGGCCTTACGCGCCGGGCCGCGCCTGAGGCGATAGTTGTTTTGGCCCCCCGGCATCTGCATCATGTGCCCCTGTGGCAAAATGTTTTGGCCGCTGAAGGCGGCGCGGTGAAATTGCGCTCTCAGACTGATGGGGGCGGCGACACGGCCTTTTTGCCCGGCGATATAGTTATCTGGGATGTCTTCGGCGAATTGACCGCTTTATATGCCCAGGCCCGTGCGGCATTTGTGGGCGGCAGTCTCGCGCCTTTGGGCGGCCAGAATTTTCTGGAAGCCTTAAGTCAGGGGGTGGCTCCGGTTTTGGGACCGTCCTGGGATAATTTCGCCTGGGCCGCTGATTTTGTGGCCCCGGCCGGACAGGCCGCGGTGGCCGCAAATGCGGCTGAAGTGGCGCAATATCTGGCGCGGCAGGCAAGCGCCCCCCGGGATCGCGCGGCGGTGCGCGAGTCCTTTTATACAGCCGTGCGGAGCCGCCAGGGCGGCGCGGCCATTTTGTGGGCGGCGGTGCGGGAAGTTACGTGGGAACGCACAATTTAAAGCGGAAAGAGAAGTAACCCCAATGACCAATCAGGGTTGAGGAGGGGAGAGGTTCGGAGAAGGGAACCTCAAGGGGCGTCTTTATATATAGCTCATCTTCGCTTCACTGCGTTTTGCTCAGAATGAGCGGCCCTTGGGGTTCCCCTCTCCGTTCTGTTACTTCAAACGCGCAAGCGCGGCGCGGGCTTTGGCGGCGGTGGGGGCCGGGTCGTAGTAGCGGGTGTAGATGAACTGCTGGGTGGTGTACTCAGCCGCGGCACGATACCACTCGCGGGCCTGGGCCAGGTCGCGTTCGGTCACGTCGCTGCCTTCGTATTCTTTGCCGAGCAAATACATGGCTTCCTGGTCGCCGCGCCTGGCGGCGGATTCATAAAGCTGCACGCCTCTGGCCTTGTCCTGCTCGACGCCCTGGCCGAGGTAGTAGGCGCGGCCGAGGGCCCGTTCGGCCTGCGGGTTGCCGCTGGACATGGAGCGGGAGTACAGGTCGGCGGCTTTGTAATAGTCGCGCTTCACGCCCAGGCCCTGGCGGTAGAGTTCGCCCAGGTAGTACATGGCTTCTTCGTTGCCGTCGGATACGGCCTGCTCATACCACTTGGCGGCTTCGCCGTAATTGCGGGTTACTCCGAGGCCGCCCGCGTAAATGTCGCCCATGGTGCACTGCGCGTAGCCGTAGCCGTTTTCGGCCATTTTGCGGATTTCGCGAATGGCTTCGCGGCGGTCACGGTAGGGTTCCGGGGCGTAGAGTTTTAGCTCGTAGATGTTGTATTGCGCGGTGCTCGAGCCCATGGCCGCGGCCTGGTTGTAAAGCTCCATGGCTTTGTTGTAGTCTTGCGGCACGCCCAGGCCCCAGGCGTAGAGGTTGGCCAGGTTGTTTTCCGCGCCGTCGAGGTTATGGCCCACGGCTTTGGAGTACCACTTGGCGGCCTCCGCGTAGTTGAGGGGCACATCTTTGCCCGAGGCGTAAATATAGCCGAGATAGAAGGCGGCGCTGGCGGAACCGGTGCCTGCCGCGCGTTTAAACCACTTGATGGACTCGTCCATGTTTACGGCAAGTCCCGGCCAGAGGAACTGGTGATCGGCGGAAGGCACGCCCCAGTAGGAATGGCCGAGGCGTTCCTGAGCTTCCACATAGCCGCCGTCAGCCGCCTGCTTGACCAGGGCGAGGCCCGCGTCCGGATCCTTGGCCGTGCCGTCGCTGGCCAGATACATGTAGCCGAGCTCATATTGGGCCGGACCGTAGCCTTGGTCGGCGGCCTGCTTTAAGAGTTTGAAGCAGCGGTCATAAGCTTCCTGCTGGTCTTTGCTGGGGAGACTGTCCGAGTAATAGAGCAGGGCGAGGTCGTAAGAAGCCTCGGCATTGCCCAGTTTAATGGCCTTGGTGTATTTTTCCGCGGCGGCGGTGTAGTTACCC
Source organism: uncultured Desulfovibrionaceae bacterium (assembly GCA_965364745.1). Lineage (GTDB taxonomy): Bacteria > Desulfobacterota > Desulfovibrionia > Desulfovibrionales > Desulfovibrionaceae > JAVBRZ01. Next base: position 5,437 of record CBDTYX010000062.1, read on the forward strand.
TGGGTTTCCAGGGATTTGCCTTCCTGCTGCAGGGTTTGCCCGCCGGGCTTTTCCGTGCTCGCCAGGCGCGGCGTGGTGCCCGCGCAGCCGGTGATCGCTATCGCCAAACCTAATACAACAGCCAGCCTTAGTAATTTTTTCATGGGATCGGACCTCTTGTTGCTTACGCCTGCATGGTGCAAGCTGTTGGTTTTTTGTAAAACAATCGCATAAATCCAGGGATTCGCCTGCCGAATATATGCGCCGGTTGCCAGTTTCAGCATACATAGCCCATTTAGGGACAGATGAAAAGCCTTGAACGCGGATACCCGAAAGGGTGAATTTTGCGGACTTGCCCGGACAGTCCTTTAAGACTATGCTGCAACGCAAGAATAACGATTTTTTAACCCTTAATTTTATTTGTCCAAGGCCGTTTTTGTGTCCGCTCCGCTTATTTCCGTGATTCTGCCTGTTTATAACGGCGGCGAGTATCTGGCCCAGGCCGTGGAAAGCGTGCTGACGCAAACGTTTGCGGATTTTGAGCTGATCATCATCAATGACGGGTCCACGGACAACAGTTGGGAAATTATTCAGAATTACGCGCGCGAAGACGGACGCATTAAAGCCTTTGCCCAGGCCAATAAAGGCCTGGTAGCCACTCTTAACCGGGGCCTTGCCAAAGCGCGCGGCGTGTATTTGGCGCGCATGGACAGCGACGACATTTGCTTTGCGCACAGATTCGCGGCCCAAGTGGAGGCCCTTGAGGCCCGACCGGAACTGGGCGTGCTGGGCGGCGCGCTGGCGCTTATTGACGGCAAAGGACGAATCGTCAGCAAGCAGACCTATCCGCGCGGCAAAAGGCTTAAAGAGCGCCTGCTGTACGGCTCACTGCTCTGCCACCCTCTGGCCATGGGCCGCACCGAGCTCTTTCGCTCGGCAGGCGGCTACCGGGCCTATTATCGGCACTGCGAAGATTATGACCTCTGGCTGCGCCTGTCCCGGCTGACCGAACTTGACAACCTAACGGATACTTTGCTGTTTTATCGAGTGCATGAGGCCAATATCACCAACAAGCACGCGGCGGCGCAGATTTTCGGCACGCTTGTAGCCCAGGGGGTGTACCTCATCGCTTTGCGCACGGGCCGGGATATTACCGAAGAACTAGCCCCGCCCGGCGTGGAGACCCTGGAAAAACTGCCGCTGACCCAGGATGAGCGCAAAGGCTTGTATTTGCGCCTTTTGCCCATGTATTTTCGCACCTGCGCCGATCCCTTGCAGGACGCCTTTGTGCTTAAATGCATGGCCTGGCTGACCCCGCGCCTGACGGGAAACGACGGCGCAGACCTGCATTATTTTCAGCAGGCTTTGGCGCGCCACCGGCCTTGACGGTGTAAAGGGCTGTGAGCAAACAGATGATTGAAGCGGAAAATTTAAACTATACCTACCCGCAAAGCGATGCGGCGTCCGTGCGCGGTTTAAGCTTGCGCATCCCGGAAGGCAGCCTTGTCTGCCTTTTGGGCAATAACGGCAGCGGCAAGACCACGCTCTTGCATATTCTGGCCGGATTGCTCAGGGCTGAAGGGCACTTGCGCATAATGGGGCGCGCCTTTGCCGATGGCGCGGACAAGATTCGCGCCGCCCTGGCCCTGCTGCCTCAGGAGCCCGATTTGTATATTCTGGGTTCAACCGTGGCCGAAGATTTGCGCCTTTCTTTGGCGGCGGGCGATGAGGCGGCTTTGGCGCGGGCGGAAGATCTGGCCGGGCGGTTCGGGCTCTACCGACTCATGGACAAACCCGTACATGCCCTGTCGCACGGCGAAAAGCGCAAATTATGCCTGGCTTCGGCGCTTGCCGCCGCGCCGCGCCTGTTGCTTATGGATGAGCCCCTGGCCGGGCTCGATTACCCGGCCGCGCTGGAATTGCGGCACATTCTCGCTGCCGGCAAAGCCCAGGGCATCACCCAGGTGGTCAGCCTGCACGATTTGGAAATGCTGGGCGATTTGGCGGATCTGTGTCTGGTTTTGCAGGAGGGCGCGCTTGCCCTGGCCGGCCGCCCTACGGAAATTTATCCGCGCCTGGCGGATTTTGGGCTTAAAACTCCCTGTTGGTGGCTGTGCGGCCGCTCCGGTCCCCTGGACCCCGCTCTGGACGGTCACGAATAACCCCTCCATCTTTCCCGCCTCCTCTTAAAATTCCCTGCCGCTCATATTTTTATTGGTATAAACTTTGCATCTCCCCGCTTGAGAAATTTTTTTGACACAGCCGGGAGACAGCATATGTACGCAAAAATTCACGCCAATCTTTTCAGACAGCTCAAGGGCCTTGAGCTTTTGCACAGTCTTTTGGAGGAAGAATTTGCCTGCCTCCTGGAACGGAATGTGGAAGAAATTTCAGCGCTGGAATTTTCCATTCACGAACTTATGCGTCAACTTTTAAACGAACGTATGGAAATAAAGGGCATTATGAACGGGGTGAAGGTCAGCGAGTATGCGGACATGCTCCCCGCGGAAGACGGCACGGCCGTTCGCGGCCTGATGACCGAGCTCTTGGAGCGCGAGCAGGTCTGCTCACGTCAGGCCGGTCTTAACTCCACGCTGGCTTTCGGCCTGCTGGACCAGGGTCAGGAGCTTCTCGATTTTCTGTATTCCGCGGCCGTGCCCAAACAGGCGGACACCTACGGCGCCAAAGGCGGCATGCAAACCAATAAACCCCGCGCGGCGCTGATTTCCGGGAGGCTGTAATGCCCGGCATTAACTCTCTTTTAAACATCGGCCAGGGCGCGTTGTTTGCGGAACAGGCGGCCATTCACGTAACCGGCAACAACATCGCCAACGTGAATACAGCCGGCTATTCCCGGCAGGCTGTCCGCTTTGAAGACCGCGGCTATATCGACTATGTGCCCGGCCAGATCGGCCTCGGCACCCGCGCCGCGGAAGTCATCCGCTATTTTGACGAATTTATCGAGCGCTCGTATGTGGATAAGAACGGCTCGGCCTCCCGCTGGGAAACTCAGTATGAAATGCTGTTGCATGTGGACGGCTTGTTTAATGAAAGCAACAGCACCGGACTGTCCACCCTGTTCAGCGCTTTTTTGAATGAGTGGTCCGATCTGTCGGCCCGGCCCGATGATATTCCCAGCCGGGAAGCGCTTCTCGCCTCGGCCCAGGGCGTGGCCAACATCATCCGGCAGGAACAGGCGTACATGAAGAACCTGGAAACGACCACGGACAACCTGATCCGCCAGGATGTGGACAAGATCAACCTGCTGTTGGATAAAATCACCAATCTGAACAAGCAGATCAAGCAGCACGACGAGCCCGGCGTGAACAACGCCAACACCCTGCTCGACGAACGCGACCTGCTCATTCGCGAGCTCTCCGCCCACATCGACGTGAATCTGCTCGACCGGGGCAGCGGCGACTGCACAATCATGACCGCGGCCGGCCACACTCTGGTGGACAACGACGTGGCCTTCAAGCTGGAATTCCAGGGACCCAAGGCCGACAAGTATCCCATAACGCCGGGCGCGACCATTACGGATATTCAATTTTCCGGCGGCAGCTACAATGAATATACCGTGGAAATAGTTACCGGCGGCAATACCGGCGACGGCACTTCCCAGTTCCGGGTATCTTTGGACGGCGGCAAAACCTGGCTGGCCGACGAAGCTGGCAACGAACTGCACTTTGATTGCAACGACAGCGCCAATACCGTGGACGTCTACGGCCTGGGCATTTCTTTCGCCGCCGGCCCGCTCACGGCCGGCGACAAGTACGTGATCACCCCCAAAAGCGCGGTGTACTGGGTCACGCCCACCAGCAACCCCATCAATATTTCCCCGCAGATTTTCGCCGACGGCACGGAAAATCCCCGGCGCATGAGCGGAGGGAGCCTGGCCGGTTACCTGGCTTTTCGCGATTACAATATCGGCCAGTATCAGGAAATGCTGAACAACTACGCCCAGTCCATGATCTGGGAAGTAAACCGCCTGCACTCGCAGGGCG
>CBDTYX010000063.1:0-9344 GCA_965364745.1 uncultured Desulfovibrionaceae bacterium
CCCTTTACCTTAAAAGCTCCGGCCCTGCCGCCGCAGCTTATCGCCTATGCGTTGGGCGCCAAAGAAAAAGGCGAGGACGATAAAGTTTACAGCGCCATTCAAAAACTGCTGGAAGACGATATTACCCTGCGCCTGTACCGCGACGAAGCTACCGGTGAAATTTTGCTGGCCGGCATGGGCCAGCTGCACGTGGAAATAGCCGTGGAACAGGCCAAACGCCGCTCCAAGGTGGATATTGTGCTCAAAACCCCGCAAATTCCTTACCGGGAAACCATCCGGGGCAGTGCCCAAGTACAGGGCCGCCACAAAAAACAAACCGGCGGCCGTGGGCAATTCGGCGATTGCTGGGTGGAATTCTCGCCCCTTGAGCGCGGCGCTGGCTACGAGTTTGAAGACGCCATTGTCGGCGGCTCCATTCCGCGCCAGTATATTCCGGCTGTGGACAAAGGCATTCAGGAAGCGGCGATTCGCGGCTACCTCGCCGGATACCCCATGGTGGACTTCAAGGCCAAACTGTACGACGGCAGCTACCATAACGTGGATTCTTCGGAAATGGCCTTCAAAGTGGCCGGATCCCTGGCCTTTAAAAAAGCCATGGAGCAGGTTAAGCCCGTTCTCCTGGAGCCCATTGTTCTGCTTACGGTATCCATTCCCGATGAATTTATGGGGGATGTTATCGGCGATCTTTCCAGCCGACGCGGCAAGGTGCTGGGTTCCGACTCGCAAGGCGGCCTGACCGACGTGCGCGCCCATGTGGCCATGAGCGAAGTGTTGCGCTACGCTCCTGATCTGCGCTCCATGACCGGCGGCCAAGGCGTATTCACCATGGAATTTGACCACTACGAAGAAGCCCCGGCCCCGGTAGTGGAAAAAGTTGTGGCTGAATACAAGGCCATTGAAGAGTAAAACCGTTTACGCCCTATACTGCACACAAGCGATCGGCCCGGCGCGGATCGCTTGTGTGTTTTTCCTTTTGTGCGGCCGGTCAGGTTTATCAGCCCAAACTCGCCCATGAACACATTTTCTGAAACGCAGCCCCACTCACCGCCTTCAGATAAGGCCGTCCCGGCCGCCCATGAGAACACGACCGGCAACACTGAACATAAAGCTTTTTTGCTATACCTGCGGCGCGTCTTTGTTTATCTGCTCAGTTTTTATGTGCTTCTCCACCTGCTCTGGGCCTATGAAACTCCCCACGGTTTCGTGCTGCGGATCTTCATTTTCGGATTGCCGGGCATGTTTTTGGCGCTTCTGCCCGTCTTTTTGCCGACGCGAATAAGTCGTTTTTATTTATTGCTCAGCTATATTTTCCTGACCGTACCATCTTTTGTTTGCGCCGCACACTTGGGCCTGTTTCAAACTCCAGTCACCGCGCAATCATTTTTCGCGCTTTTCGAGACCGGGCCTTCAGAGTCCATGGGGCTTTCTCCGGCGCATTTTTCCTGGCGTCTTTGCCTCCCGGCCACGACTATAATCATTATTCCGGCCTGGCTGCTGCAGCGCGCTCTAAAATCACCCCGTCCAGCTTCAGGCAAAATTCAGATCGGCCTTTTGGCAGGCTTTGGGGGCATTTTTCTGGCCCTTTGCCTGGCGGTGGGGCCGGTTAAACTCTTGCGCGCCAACATTATTTATAATGTGTATATTTCCTTTGCCGAATTTTGCGACCACATGGCCCGCCTCCGGGCCGATCTGCACAAAATCGCCGACATCCATTTTACAAATGTGCGCCTGACTATGCCGCCGGAGGAAGAACGCAGCATTGTGGTGGTTATCGGCGAATCGGCCAATCGTGCCCACCACAGCCTTTACGGATACGGACGCAACACCAATCCAAACCTCACGGCCATCTCCGGCGAGCTTCTGGTTTTTAAAGACATCATCAGCACCTGCGCCGAGCCGGCGGACTGCCTGTCCCAAATTCTATCTCTGCCTGCGAACGGCGAGAAACGCCTATCGCTGCTCACTTTATTCAACCAAGCCGGCTTTAACACTTATTGGCTGTCCAATCAGCCCGATATTCAAGACACCAATACAGCAACAACGATTTTGACCGCCCCGGCCTACGGCAACGTGCAGCTTAACCGGGGAGGCGCAGCGCGGTTCAGCCCCGGACCTGATGGCGCCTTGCTCGCACCCCTTGAAAAAATCCTGCGCAACGACCCGGATCGCAAAGTGATTTTTATCCGGCTTATGGGATCCAAGCCGGAATATGCGTTGCGCTATCCGCCCGAATTTGCGCGCTTTACACAATGTTCCGACATTCAGGCCGCGCCGGAGTTTACAAATGAAAATTGCGTGCAACTCAATAATTATGATAATTCCATAGTCTATACTGATGCTGTGCTTAAGGATATCATCGAGCTGACAGACCGCCTGGCGCCGGAATCAGCCTTGGTCTATTTTTCCGTCCACGGCGCGAATGCTTATGGAGAGCCGTACGCAAACGCGCCCCAAAGCAAGCGCAAATCCATCCATTTTTACGAAATTCCTTTCTTCGTCTGGCTGTCTGAAGGCTTCAGAGCCGCCAACGCAAGCAGCGCGGCCAGCTGGCTGCAATATACCGCTCGCCGCGCAAGTCTCAACGATTTACCCTATACATTGGCTGATTTGGCCGGAGTAACTTTTAAAAGCTATGATGCCGCGCGCAGCCTTCTGTCCGAACAATTTCAAACCAAACCACGCCTGGTGCAAGGCTGGGACTATGACATCGACTTTCCGATAATACAGCTGGACAAAAATGCCGCGCCGGACGGTTACAACCTCCATGCCGCCCCGTAATAATCAAATAGTGCTTGCATCATCTCGGCTTTTATCTTATGGAATATAAGCTTTGGCGGAAGCCGACACGCAATCTGCTGAAAACACAAATTTTTTCCCGTTTAATAACTGCTTTTTTATAGTTGCTTGCCGCAATAAATGTTCCGCTTGCTCTGAAAAAGCAATATTTGATTACGCCCCAATTATGTCTGATGCGCGTTTGACCATAACCCCCCTGGGGGGCCTTGGCGAAATCGGCCTGAACAGCACGCTGTTTCATACCGACCAAGGGACTGTGCTCATCGACTGCGGCCTGATGTTTCCGGAAGATTACCACCTGGGCGTGGATGTGATCATTCCCCGCTTCGACCACCTCATCGACAATCAAACCGACTTTCGCGGCATTGTGCTCACGCACGGCCATGAAGACCATATCGGCGCACTGCCGTGGCTGGTGCCGCATTTGAGTCGGCCTAAAATCTATGGCTCCCGCTTTACTCTGGCCCTGGTTGAAAACAAACTTAAAGAGCACAGCCTGTGCGACCAGGTAAATTTAATCACGGTTGAGCCCGGGGAGCAAATCGAGCTGGCCGGCATCACCTTTCACTTTTTCCCGGTTTCCCACTCCATAATCCAAGGTTTTGCCCTGGGCCTGGAAACCCCTGTCGGGCGCATGCTGCATTCCGGAGATTTCAAAATAGACCCGGCCGCGGCTATTCCCGGTTGGAGCACAGACCTGGAAAGCATGCGCCAATTTGCGAAGCCCGGCTTAAAATTGCTGATGGCTGACTCCACTAATGTGGAAAAAGAGGGTTTTTCCCTTTCAGAAGCTTTGGTGGCCGGCACCTTGGAAAAAATCATCGCCACAGTGGAAGGGCGGGTGATCATCACCCTGTTTTCCAGCAATTTGCAGCGCATTCAAAACATCTTCAATCTGGCCCGGCAAACCCACCGCAAAGTGGCGGTCAGCGGGCGCAGCCTGATCACCAATATCGAACTGGCCACCTCTTTGGGACTCTTGACCCCGCCTCCGGTTTTGTTTCTGGACGCGGCTGATCTGCCCCCGCTGCCCGACAACGAACTTCTGCTGCTGGTCACTGGAGCGCAGGGCGAACCTTTGTCCGCTCTGTCGCGCATTGCCGGGGGCGGCCACCGTCAACTACAAATTCACGAAGGCGACACGGTAGTCATGTCGTCCAGCTCCATTCCCGGAAACACGCGCGCGGTATCCAGGCTCATTGACGATCTCTATCGCCTGGGCGCGGAAGTGCACTACGATTCGCTGTCGGCCGTGCATGCTTCAGGGCACGCCTGCCGTGAAGAACTGCGTCTGCTGCATAAAACCGTAAATCCGGAATATTTTGTGCCCGTGCACGGCGAATACCGCCACCTGGTCAAACATTGCCGCCTGGCCCATGAATGCGGAACCGCACAGGACAAGACAATTTTGCTGGAAAACGGCGAACCGCTGTCTTTTTTCGCTGACGGCTCCGTACGTCGCGAAGATCCTGTTTCCGTGGAATATATTCTGGTGGACGGCAAAGGCGTGGGCGATGTGGGCAGTCTTGTTCTGCGCCAGCGCCGCATTTTGGGCGAGGAGGGGCTGGTGATTGTAACCATGCTGCGCGATGCCGTGAGCGGCGAAATCATCAACGGTCCTGAAATCCTGTCGCGCGGCTTTGTCTTTGAACAGCAGCTCAGCCATATTCTTGACGAAGCCAGAGAACTGGTGATTGAATACACGGAAAATATTCCCCCTGACGAAGTGGACAAGCTCAATGATGGGGTGCGCTCCATGCTGCGCCGCTTTTTCCGGGCGAGCCTCGGTCGTGATCCCGTGGTTCTCTCGCTCATAACCGTGCTGTGAGCCGCTATGTCTCTGGCTGCCCCATTTTCCCGCATCAAAGCCGTCGTGTTTGATTTTGACGGCACTTTGGCTCGTTTGACTCTGGACTTTAGCGTTCTTAATGAAAGCGTACGCCAAGCCGTGCTTGAAATTTTTCCTGCAGCACCGGTCTTCATCCCGCCGGCCCTTGAATGGGTGGCGGCCTGCCTGCAAATAACCGGTTCAAAGCATTCCGAGCTGGCTATACAAATCAATCGTCGGGCGGAAGAAGCTCTGGCCGCTGTGGAAGTGACCGCGGCGGCAAAAGGGGAGCTTTTCCCGCACACTCGGCCGCTGCTCGCTCGTCTGCGGCAAGAAGGCATCGCTGCAGGAGTAGTCACCCGAAACTGCCGCGCCGCAGTGCTCACGGTTTTTCCCGATCTGGAAACATTCTGCCCTTTGCTGGCCAGGGAAGATGTACCCAAACCCAAGCCCGATCCGGCGCATCTTTTGCGCATGTTGGAAATTTTGGACGTTGCGCCGCAAGACAGCCTGATGGTGGGTGACCACCCCATGGACATTCTTACCGGGCAACGCGCCGGGACCATGACCGCGGGCGTGACCTGCGGGCACTGCGCTTATGACCGCTTAAAAGCGGCAGGGCCGGATGATATTCTGGCGCACTGCGGCAAGCTTGTCCTGCCGAACCTGCCTTGACTTAAGCCTGAGGCCGGTTTATGAATAGCTTTTGCCACTGGCCGCTTTAAATCGGCAAATGCCGAATGTTTATCCACAATAGAGCACTATAACCACAGAGGCCGCCATGGATTGCGCGGAGTTCATCGCCCTCATTGAAAGATATGCCCCGCCCGAAGCCGCGGCGGCTTGGGACAACTCCGGAATCCAGGTGGAAAGCGGCCGGGATGACGTCAACAAAGTCTGCATCGCCCTGGATCCGACTCCGGCCACTGTCAGCGCCGCACTGGAGCTCAAGGCGGATTTCCTGCTCTGCCACCACCCCCTCCTGCTTGCCCCGCGTTTCTTAAATATCCGCGACCAATACTTTCATATTATCCGCAAGCTTATGCATGCCGATTGCCGACTTTATTCCGCGCACACGTCTCTGGACGCCAACCCGCACGGCCCGGCCTCCTGGCTGGGAAAAGCCTTATGCCTTGATAATTGCCGATTTTTGGAGCCAACATCCGACACCCGGGCGGAAAACCCGGCCAAGCCTGATGATTTCTCGACGCCAGCCGGTTATGGGTTCGGATTGATTGGGGATTTGCCCGAAGCCGTTTCTTTGGATCTGTTTCTGGCGCAACTGGAAGGCGCCCTTTTACCCCAAGGCCCGCACGGCGGCTGGCGCTTATGCGGCCAAACCTCCGGCAAAAATATCCGCAAGATCGCCTATTGCACAGGCTCGGGAGCTTCGCTCATCGGCAAGGCCGGAGATCTTGGCGCGGACATATACATTACCGGCGATATAAAATATCACGATGCGCTGGATGCGCCTTTATGCGTTTTAGATGTAGGCCATTTTTGCCTGGAAGAGCGTATGATGCAAGAGTTTACGCATATTTTGAAACAAGCCCGGCCCGATATGGATATTTGCTTTTTGCCGGCCGATAATCCGTTCAGGCAAGTTGCAATTTAATTAAACAGGGTGTATTCTTACTGATTAAATCTACTAAGGGGATTAATGTGGAGTTATACCTCAGACAAATTGAACAATTAGTGGCCTTGCAACAGGTCGATCACGAAATCTACAATATAAAAAAAGAGCTCGCCCGCGCGCCGCAGGAAATTGAAGAGCTGGAAAACGAATTTTCCAGCTTAGAAGAACGCCGCGGCCGGGTGGTGGAAAAACTTGATCATTTAAAGGAACAGGAAAAACGCCTGGTTCTGGAAATTGACGACGACGCCGCCAGAATAAAAAAGAGCAAAAGCAAAATGCTCATGGTGGAAAACAGCCGCGAATACCAGGCCATGTCCAGAGAAATGGACAATATGGAGCGCAGCAACCGCACCCGTGAAGAAGAAAAAACCGTGCTCATGGAAGAGTTGCAACGCCAGAACACTATATTTGAAGATCTTGAGACTGCATACACAGCCGCCAAAGGAAGCCTGGAGGAAAAACGCGCCTCCCTGCAATCCCGCCTTGATGAATATAACGCTGAGCTTGACAAGCTTATGAGCCGTCGCACCAATGCCAAAAAAGATATCCCCGCACCGGTGCTCGGCCGCTATGAATTTATCCGCGAACGCCTGGAAAACCCGGTCATCGTGCCTGTGGAAGAGCGCATTTGCTCCGGTTGCAATATTGCTATTCCCCCCCAAACTTATATTGAACTGCAAAAATGTAAGCAGATTTTAAGCTGTCCCAATTGCCAACGCCTCATTTACTGGCGGGTCAGCATAGATAAAGATTTATCCGCAAAAGCTGAATAAATTTTCAACTTAGTGCAAACAAAGAAAAAGGCCGCAAAAGCGGCCTTTTTCTTTGTTTGCTAGCTGAGACGGCGCTCGAATTGGAAATTGACGCCTGCCGGCCTGTGCAAAGTGATGAAAATCGGCAATAGCCCTTGCAGCTTGCCTGTTATTGCTATATCATCTATTATGAAAATATTAATTTTATGCGGCCTCTTGGGCTAAAGCCGACCATGAACGCAGGAACCCCGGAAATTACTTTTGATATAGCTGAGAATGGCGACACCATTACGTTTGCCTGTTCCGGCCCGTTGACCATAGATACCATTGAAGTTTTAAGAAAAAAACTGGACGGCATCACCCCCAGCCCCACTCTTAAACGTCTTTTTTTTGACTTGAGCAATGTCTCCGCGGTGGACCCCTCGGGCATAGGCCTGTTGGTTGATTTGCATGCCCGCCTAGTGGAGGGGCGCAGGCGAGTGTATTTCTTCCGGCCCACTAAACCGGTGCGGTCTTTAATTGATGAACTGGGCCTTAGTGATTTTCTGCGCTGTCTGGGGCATGAGGACGAGCTGCTCATCCGAATGCCGGACCAACCAAAGTGAGCCCCCATGCCTTATTTTCTGAAACATTATTTTGATCCTTATTACGACTACACAGATCCCGCGCCCAAGGTAGACGCGGAGGGGCACGCCGACAACTTCAGCCTGGGCTATGTGCATAACGTGGTCAAAGGGCAGGTGCTGGCCGAGCTCATTCCTTTTGAAGAAGACAACCCTCCTCCCGGCGCCCTTGACGACCCAAACATGGTTCTGAGAGAACCGGTGCTGCCCCTGGGCAACAACACCGCGGTCGACCCGGTCAATCCTCTGCGCCTCATCGCTACATTAAGCGGATATGTATACTACGACCTAGGCTGCATTAACACCAAGCGTATTTTGAACATGCGCCACGGCATAAACTTTCATACCGGCAACATCGTTTTTGTGGGCGATGTGGCTGTACATGGCGTCATTAAGGCGGGTTTCGAGTTGCGCGCCGGCGGCAACGTCATAGTTAAAGAACTGATTGAAGGCGCTTTTATCCGCGCCACAGGCGGTATTTTGGGAGAAAAAGGCTTTAAAGGCAGCGATATCGGCCGCATCATCGCGGCCAAAGATATCCGCCTGGCCTTTGCGGAAAACGGTAAAGTCAGAACTCCAAACAAGCTTATTGTGGACGGCTCCTGTCTGCATTGCAACCTTTATTGCGGCGATATGGTAGTTCGCGGCCGCCTGCACGGGGGCAAGGCCCACATCAAAAATATTCTGTATGTGACCCATCGCTTGGGCAATGAAGGCGCCACCCCTACTGAAATAGTTATGGGGCAGGACCCGATACTGTTTCGTAAGGCTAAAAAAGCCGAAGAAGATGTGGACAATCTCCTGGCTTTACAGGAAAAATATAAAACGCTAAGCGCTAAAACCGAACACCTCGCCGCCCAATACCTGCCCATACTTGAATATATTGAGGCTAAGGTCAAAATAGCCAGGCGCATTTTGGAGTATTATCGGTTTCAAGCGGAAGAAAATGCCAATCTAAATCGCTGTAGAGTGATTGTTCCGGGCGTGGTTATGCCTGGCGTACGCATAGGCATAGGTGATGCGACTTTCTGGGCTGATCAAAGCTACAGCAACGTATCCTTTTACCTTGACGGCGACCGCGTGGCCGTGCACTCTCCCGCAGTGGCAGCCCCAGCGCCGCCAGTCGCGGAGTAACCTAAGTCACTATATGGATGCCCCGGCTTCTTTATTTTCAGCCTGCGGATACACGAAAATTACGGGAGACAGCCTTGACCTGCGTTCCGGATTATGAAGCCTTTGCAGTCATGGATCAGGGGAAGCTGCGGGATATCAATATCCGCCGCAACGGCAGAGACACCCCCTTACTCGGCCCCGCAGGCGCAAAACGCGAAAGTGATGTGGCCGAAGCCTTTCTGGCCTCGCAACCACAAAATGAACCACGCCTGACCGTGCTTTTAGGCAGCGGCCTGGGGCACGCCCTCAAAGCCTTGCTCGCCGCGACATCCGGCCCCATAGCGATTATAGACAAAGAAACCTCCATTTGCAGCCTTACCCGCCTGCAAGAAGCTTTTGCAAAGGAGCCCCGCCTTACCTGGATTACACACCCGCATCCCCAGGATGCCATCAGAGAAGCGACCGAGCTGCAAGAAGCGCTCGGCAATCTGCCCCTGGCGGTCTGCACGCTGCCGCAATATCAACGCTTGGATCACGATTATTACCAAGAAATCAAAACTGTTTTGGAAGCCGGAGCTCGTTTTGATTTTTGGGGC